>JAGHYO010000298.1 GCA_017743605.1 Thermoflexus sp.
TTGGGGCGAAAGCCCCTCCTACCGAAAAATCTATTTCGGGGCTTCCGTAGGAGCGGCTTTCACCGTGACCTTGTCATCTTGAAGACAGGGGTTCGGGGCGAAAGCCCCTCCTACAAAAGACCAGCGTCCTGTAGGAGCGGCTTTTGCCGCGACCTGGCGGGATCGAAGAAGACGGTGGTTCAGGGTTGAAGATCCTGTCGTCGGAGGCGTCTGGCGGTGCCATCGAGCAAGATTTTGAGGCCAAAGCCCCTCTTACGGGAAGATCGATGCGGAAGGAGCGGCTTCCGCGGCGACTCATTGCTTCCATAACATCCTTTGCGCCGACAGGGAGCGGGGCATGACCTTGAAGAGCCTGCTGGCCATCGATGTGGGGAGTGTGCAGACCCGGGCGATGCTGTTCGCCCGGGTGGAGGATCGCTTCCGCTTCGTGGCCGCGGCCAGCGCCCCGACCTCCCTGCGCGGCCCGGATGCGGACGCTCTCCTCGGCGCGATCCGCGCCCTGGAGCATCTGAGCGCGATCTCTGGACGCCCCCTGCTGGATCCTCGGGGGATCCTTATCGCCCCTGAGCTCTCAACCGGGGCGGGGGTGGATGTCTGTATGGTCACCCTCAGCGCGGCGCCCCCGCTGCAGGTCGTGCTGGGCGGTATCGCCCCGGAATGGAGCCTCGCCAGCCTCCATCGCGCGGCGGCGGGGACGTACGCGCGGGTCCTCAAGACGCTCTCGGTGATCTCGCCTGACGGATCCCGGCGGACTGAAGACGAATGGCTGTACGCCCTGGTGGCGGCGGAGCCCGATGTGGTGGTGATTGCCGGCGGTGTCGATGGCGGGAGCACCCGGCCCGTGGCGGCGCTGCTGGAGGCGGCGGTCCTGGCGGCCCAGCTGCGCCCGGAGGGGGAGCGCCCGCTGCTCCTTTTTGCCGGGAACGCGCTGCTGCGAGAGGAGGCGGTGGCCATCGCCGGGCGGCAGATCCCGCTGCGGGTGCTGGAGAACGTCTGCCCGCGCTCGGGGCTGGAGCGCATTGGCCCAGTGGTCGAGGAGCTAGACCAGCGTTACGTGGAGCAGGCGGTCATCCGCCTGCCGGGCCTGTCCGCGTTGCAGGGATGGGCTCGTGGCGAGCTCCTTCCTACCGCTCGGGCCCTCAGCCACGTGGCCCGCTATCTCAGCCTGGAGACTCCGGAGCGCGGGGCCCTGGTGGTCGATGTAGGGGGGCGCCATACGGTGCTCGTAGCCGCCTATGGCGGCATGCTGGCCCAGGTGGTACAGTCCGACAGCGGGATCGGCCCGGGGATCCTGACGCTGTATCAGCGACGAGGTTACGAACGCATTGCCCGCTGGCTGCCTCAGGAGATCTCTCCGGAAGCCCTGGAGACACTGATGCGGACGAAGGCCATGCGCCCGCTCTCTGTCCCTCAGACCCCGGAGGAGATGTGGATCGAGCTGGCGCTTGTTCGGGAAGCCCTATCGGAGGCGTGGGAACATCTGCACGTCCTCTGGCCCGAGCTCGGGCGGACCATCCGGTTCTTCGAGCCCATTCTGCTGAGCGGCGGCGCCTTCGCGGCCCATACCCGACCGGGGGCCCTGGCGCTGGCCGCTCTCGACGCCCTCCAGCCCATCGGGCTCACCACCCTGCTCTGGGATCCGGTGGGCCTGCTTCCCGGCCTGGGGGCCCTAGCGGCCATCGATCCCCAATCTGCGGTGGAAGCCATCACCGGCCGGCCCTGGATCCTCCTGGCGACGGTCCTGGCCCCCGCTCTGGAAAGTCCAGTGGCCCCGGATGAGCTGCTCTTCACCTTCGAGGTCCATCATCGGGGGCCGGACGGCTTAGAATCAGTGTATGAGATCGAGGCCCGGGGCGGACACCTGGAGGTGGTGCCCATCCCCGAAGTCGGCGAGACCGAGCTGCGACAGTTCCGGATACGACGCCCGGTGGATCTGGGATGGGGACCCCGGCGGGCGCCGCGTCGGATCCGGATCCCAGGGGGGCTGCTCGGCCTGATCGTCGATGGACGGGGGCGGCCGCTCCGGCTGGCGGAGGATCCGGAAGCCCGTCGGGAGCAGAACCAGCGCTGGCTTTGGGACGTCGGAGCCCTGGGAGGCGCGCTATGATGTGGAGGGAACCGCTTCGCTTCTATCCCGCGGCCGTGAAGCTTGCTGCCCTGGCGACCATCCGCCGAGAGCGTCGCCTGCCCCTTCCAGGCAAGGTGTTGGTGCGCCGAGGGGAGGCGGTGCAAGCCACCACTGTCCTTGCCACTGCCGAGCAGCCGACGGGAGTGGCCATTGTGGATCTCGCGTGTCCCCTGCGGGTCTCTTCAGATCGGGCCATCGCATATCTGCGGCGGAAACCCGGCGCGCCTGTGCGGGCCCAGGAGGTGCTGGCCGCTCGGCGGACTCTCTTGGGGCTGCGCATCCTGCGGGTTCGCTCGCCGGTGGATGGGGAGATCGTGGCCGCGGGCGGGGGCCGGGTGCTGATCCGGACCGGAGCGCGCACGTTGGAAGTCCGGGCGGGGTTCCCCGGCGTGGTCGCGGAGGTGATCCCCCAGTACGGAGTGGTCCTCGAAACCACGGGCGCCCTGATCCAGGCCATCTGGTCCAGCGGCCCAGATTTCAGCGGGGTCCTTCGGGTGGTCACCACCGGGGCGGAGCCGTTGCGGGCTCGTGTCCTCGATCCCATGGTCCAGGGCACCGTCGTGGTGGGTGGGGGGTGGATCGAGCCGAGCGCCTTGGAGCAAGCAGAGCGGCTTCAGGTGCGAGGGATGATCGCCGGGAGCATCGAGGCCTCTTTGTTGCCTCGATTGCAGGAGCTTTCCTTCCCGGTGATCCTGACGGAAGGGTTCGGCCGCCTCCCTATGCATCCTGGGATCTTCCGGATATTTTCCCTCTATCAGGGGCGCGAGGCCTTCATCCTGCATCCTCCGGCGAGTCCGGATGGGACGCCGGGTCGCCCGGAGATCGTGATCCCGGTACCGACGGAGAACCCCCCGCCGCCGGAGCCGGTAGGGGAAGTGGTCCTCCAGCCCGGCCTGCAGGTCCGGCTGTTGCGAGAACCGGATCGAGGACGCACGGGGACGATCCTTCGCATCCTATCGGATCCACAGATTCTGGAAAGCGGCCTGCGGGTCTGGTGCGCAGAGATCCGGCTGGATGGGGAGGAGCGTCGCGTCCGAGTCCCAGTTTATAATGTGGAGGTCCTGCGCGTATAGCCGGGCTTGGCAGAAGGCGTTGTGGGTCCATCCCGTAGGGCCCTGTGAAGCGTTTTCAGGAAAGCTCGTTCGGAAATCACTCGGTTCAGGAGGCGTCTCCGATGGCCGATGCGGATCTGGAGGGGCTACCCCCGGAGGAGCCGGAGGAGGGGCAGAACAGAACGTTCATTCAGGCCGTGGTGGTCCTGGGGGGGCTGTTCGTCGTCCTGCTCTGTGCCGTCGGGCTGTATCTGACCCTGAGCGGCCTGACCCGGGGTCGGCCGGCGGCGCCCGCGGTGGTGCCGACCGTGACGCCGATCCCCTCGCCCAGCCCGTTCCCGCCCACCTACACCC
>JAGHYO010000299.1 GCA_017743605.1 Thermoflexus sp.
TCGTCGGCAGCGTCAGATGTGTATAAGAGACAGCGGCGGCGTGGGCGCGTCTGGTGCGGCCCGAGGGGGCCTGGTGGGAGGTGCGTTGGCAGGGTCCGGTGACCCATCTGGGGTTGTGGATCAACGCGGGGGGCTGGTCAGGGGCAGGGACGCCGCCGTATCGCAATCTGGCGCTGGAGCCGGGCATCGGGGCGCCGGATGACCTGACGGCGGCGATGCAGGAATGGGGAAGCTTCGGCGTGCTCCCCCCGCTGCGAGAGGCCGAGTGGTCGCTGACGGTGACGGTGGGATAGTTTCCGCGCCTCTGAAAGCCTCCGAAGACCGGACCCTAGTGGGGCAGGCGGTTCGAACCGCCTGCCCCCCGCCGGATGCGCGAGAGCGATTGTCTGCTGACCTCACTCGCCAGAGGCCGCCTGCCCGGCAAAGCCCTGGCCGGGCACCCACCCGCGCTCCACATAGCGGGTCTGGAACCAGCTGGCCAAGGCGATGAGCAAAGCGGCCGCAATGAGCACTCCCACGGCTCCTGCCGCGCCACCCAGGCGTGCGACGTTTCCGATCACGATTCCATACCAAGCGAAGTCAGCGTCCCCGAAGGTTGTGTTGGCAAATCCCAAGGAGCCCAGCACTTGGAGCAAAAAGGCGGGCAAGAAGGTGATCATCACGCCGTTGACGAAGCCGCCCAGCACGGCGCCCCATCGGCCCCCCGTGGCGTTCCCGAACACGCCTGCGGTGCCCCCGGTGAAAAAGTGCGGCACCATCCCCGGGAGGATCAACGCGAGGGCCAGAACGGGTTGGATCAGCGCGATCACGCCGAGGCTGACCAGCCCCCCCACCACGCTGGCCAGGAAGCCGATCAGGACCGCGTTGGGCGCATAGGGGAAGGACACTGGACAGTCCAGCGCCGGCAGCGCTCCCGGAACGACGCGCTCCGCGATACCGGCGAAAGCGGGAACCACCTCACCGATGATGGTGCGAACCCCTAACAAGATCACCGCCACCCCGACCCCGAAGTTCAAGGCGTTCAGCAGCTGTGCCATCAGATAGGAAGCCAGGGTGGTTCCCTCCGGGAGTCCGACACCTTTCACCGCTTCCGCCGGCCCCACCCGGGCAGCATACCAGATCGCAAAGACCAAGTAGATGACCAGCATGGCAACGGCGGTGCCGATCATCGGCTCCCGCAGGAATCGCAGCCCGGACGGGAACTCGATCTCTTCCGTGCTTTTCGTCTTGCCGCCTGCCAGGCGCGCGACCACCTGTCCGGCTACCCCGCCGGCGATGTAACCCAGGGAACCGAAGTGCCCCATCGCGATTTTTTCGCCGCCCGTCACCGCGCGCATCCAGGGCTGCGCGAAGGCGGGCATCACGACCATGATCGTTCCCAGCAGGATCGCTCCGATCACGATCGCCCACACCCCGGTCAGACGAGCGGTCACCAGGATCACCGCCAGCATCGTGGCCATGTAGAAGATGTGATGGCCGGTCAAAAATACATACCGCAGATTTGTGAGGCGGGCGATCAGCAGGCTGACCAGGAACCCCAGGAACATAAGGGTGGCTGTCAATTGGCCGTACTCTCCCTGCGCCAGCGCGACGATCGCCTCATTGGTCGGAACCACGCCCCGGACGCCCGTAGCGCCCAGGATGAGCTTCCCCAGGGGATCTAGCGCCTGGATCACCGTGACCGCCCCCACGACCAAAATGAGGAAGCCCATCGTCGCTTTCAGGGTCCCTCCGATGATCTGGCTGACCGGCTTTCGAAGGGCAATCAGGCCGATCGCAGTCATAAGACCGACCAGATAATAGGGCTTGCTGAAAATCTCGTTGACCAGGAAAGAGAGAACAGCGACCAGGATATCCATGGCACGCCTCCTTAAATGATAAGCTTGAGACTAAGAGGCTTGCAAAACCTCCCTTAGCTTGCGGGTCATTTCTTCTAAATCAACGAAGTTAGAGATGACAACCACCCGCGGCTTTACATCTCCGAGGCGTTCTGCCAGCTCCCGCGTTGTTACGATGAGATCCACGGTTTGAGCCATGGCACGGGCGACGCCGATGTCTGCCACCTCTACGTCTGCGTGCAAGCCCAGGCGTTGCATCGCCTTCTCGACCTGCATTCGCAGAAGAAGACTGCTTCCTAAGCCCATCCCGCAAACCGCCAGGATCTTCATCCTAGGCCTCCGAAATGAAGATGAGAGCTGATACGCGTTCATGCACACGAGCCGCGCTCTGAAAACTCCGTCAGGACGTGAAGGACATCGCGACGGCTTTTCGCCTGGAACAGGGCGGAGCGACAGGATTCATCTGACAGCATCTCGGCGATGGCGGCCAAAGCCTGAACGTGGGAATGAGGATCCGGAGCGGCCAGACCGATGATGAGCCGAACCGGATCGTTCTCCGGATGGCCGAAAGACACGGGGGCGTCCAGGACAACGATGGAAAAGCCCGGTCGTCGCACGGCCGGAGAGGGGCGTGCGTGAGCCAGCGCGATGCCCGGGGCGATGACCATATAGGGGCCCAAATCTTCGACGGCCGCGATCATCTGATCGATATAGGGGAGGTCTACGAGGCCTGTCTTCACCATGATCTCTCCGCAGGCCCGGAGGGCAGCGCGCCAGTCGGCGGCGGAAACGCCCGCCTGGATCGCTTCCTCCGGGATCATCTCCAACAGGACCTGGCCGGGCATAGCTTGCCTTCCCCTATTTGGTAAGGAGGCCCCTATGGACGTGGAGGAAGGTAAAGATAGCAACGGTTTCAATCCTAACCAAATGCCATCACGGCGTTCCTGCTTGCTGCTTATCTCCCCGAAGGATGAGAGCGCCCGGTTGGTTTCAGTGCCACCACAGCGTTCATGATCTACACGCGCGGCCTGAATCCTGTTATGCCGGAGAACGGTTTCAATGCTACCACAACGTTCCTGCTTCCCTGTTCGAGGCGGTCGGGCTGGGGATGTTCCTGACGTTTCAATGCCACTACGGTGTTCTTCTCCTCTTAATTTTACCATGGGGAGGCATTGACGCGCAACTCGCTTCAATGCCACCACCGGCGTTCCTGCTTTCAGGTCCTGAAGAGGGGCAAGTACTGGCAGTGGAGGAAGTTTCGATGCCACCACGGCGTTCCCGCTTCCATCATCGAGATCCCCGCCCTCCAGGGGCCGGCGCCTGTTTCAATGCCACCACGGCGTTCCTGTTTTGATCTTGGGGAAGGAGGCGGAGGTTTTCCTCCCCGAGTTTCAATACCACCACGGCGTTCCTGCTTCGGCGGAACAATACGGGATCCCTTTCTCAACGATTCAGTTTCAATGCCACCACAGCGTTCCTGCTTCCGCCCCAAAGCCGTGATCCGGATCTTCGAGATCTTGGTTTCAATGCCACCACGGCGTTCCTGCTTCCCTGCTTTGCGGCGAGCGGGACGGCGGGACCGCCCATCGGGTCCTGTTTCAATGCCACCGCGGCGTTCCTGCTTCCCTGACCATCCGGGCGCGGGAACGGGTTGTGTTCGCGGTTTCAATGCCACCACGGCGTTCCTGCTTCT
>JAGHYO010000300.1 GCA_017743605.1 Thermoflexus sp.
GCAAACGCCCAACGAAAGACTCGTGGCGGTGAGAGAACACGGGGGCTCTAACGTAAAGTATAAGCACGAGCCGAAGTATGCGGAACCGCCAGTCTGGCCCCCAGGGCTTTCCGGTGTTTCCAGATGCGGGATCGATCCGGGCGCTGGGGGATCAGTTCCTGGTCGATCCGTCCCCGGCCCTGAAAAACCAGAAAGCTCCACCGGCCCCGGCGGCCCCTCCCCCACTCAAAAGCCCGCCAAAGGCTCGTGTTCCGGGCATCCGCCCGCATCCGATGAGAATCACCGATAGATCTGCCGGGAATCGCTCGCCCTCGATCGAGATGGCCAGCCCCCACCGCCTGAAGCCCCGGGTGCGGCCGTCCGGGAGCACCCCTATCGAAGGTGCGGGGGCCAGGGGACGCCCAATCGCCGTCCCGTCTCTTAGGACCGAGGGGGCTGGCTCCGAAAGGCGGCGCGGATCCGCTGGCCGCGGATCCGCCCGGCGCAAAGCGCGTGGGATGCGTGGATCCGCTGCGCGTAAGGAACCCCACACGGGAGCAGCGATCAAGGTCCACCGGAAGGAACGGGCGGCCCGGAGGGCTCGGCGGATCTAGGTTTCGTTGTCAAGCAGGTCTTACATAAAGTGTGCATAGAGATCGCCTCCAGGAGTAGATTTGCTCTCTGTGTCCGTTCTACCCAGTGAGGAGATCCTCCTCCCCCTGCCCCACCTCGCGTCCGAGCCTCGGAGGAAGGGAGTTGCCGAAATCCAGAGGCTGCCCTATCATTTCCTCTTGGAGCCTGTTGCCGATGGTTCCCTCATTTTTCCGCGGGAGGTGGGAGAATGAAGAAATGGATATATCTCTTCGAGGAAGGCTACCACGAGATCCCAGCGCAGCGCCGGCGGGATCTGCTGGGCGGGAAAGGCGCTGGGTTGGCGGAGATGGCCGGGGCAGGCCTTCCGGTCCCTCCGGGGTTCACCATCACCACGGAGGCCTGCAACGCTTACTTTGCGGCTGGCCGCCAGTTCCCCGAGGGGCTGTGGGAGCAGGTCCTGGAGGCGCTCCATCGCGTCGAGGAGAAAGTCGGCCGCCGCTTCGGCGATCCCCAGAATCCCCTCCTGATCTCCGTCCGCTCGGGCGCCAAGTTCTCCATGCCCGGGATGATGGACACCGTCCTCAACGTGGGCCTCACCGATGAGACCATCCGGGGCCTGATCGACCAGACCGGCGACCAGCGCTTTGCTTACGACGCCTATCGCCGCCTCATCCAGATGTTCGGCCGCATCGTCAAGGGCGTCCCCGGCGAGCACTTCGAGCACATCCTGGAGCGCTACAAGGCGAAGACGAAAGGCAAGCAGGACACAGACCTCACGGCGGAGATGCTCCGACAGATCGTGGAGGAGTTCAAGGCCCTCTACCGCAAGGAGCTGGAGGAGGAGTTCCCCCAGGAGCCCCTGGAGCAACTGCGCCAGGCCATCCGAGCGGTGTTCGATTCCTGGTTCGGCAAGCGGGCGGTGGATTACCGCAACTTCTACAAGATCCCCCACGACCTGGGCACCGCCTGCAACGTCCAGACCATGGTCTTCGGCAACATGGGCTTCGACTCGGCCACCGGCGTGGCCTTCACCCGCAACCCGGCCACCGGCGAGAAGGCGCTCTACGGGGAATACCTCCCCAACGCCCAGGGCGAGGATGTGGTAGCGGGTATCCGAACGCCCCTCAAGATCACGAATAGGGCTTCGCAGGAGTGGGCCCAGGAGCACGGGATCTCCGAAGAGGAGCGCCGCCTGCGCTATCCCAGCCTCGAGGAGTTGATGCCGGAGACCTACCGCCAGTTCCTGGAGATGGCGGCGCTTCTGGAGCGCCATTACCGGGACGTCCAGGACCTGGAGTTCACCATCGAGCGCGGGCGGCTCTGGATGCTCCAGACCCGGACGGGCAAGCGCACCGCCAAAGCGGCCGTCAAGATCGCTGTGGATATGGCCCACGAAGGCCTCATCACCAAAGAGGAAGCGGTGATGCGGGTGGAGCCCGAGCAGATCAACCAGCTCCTGCTGCCCCGCTTCGATGAGAAGGCCAAGGAACGGGCCCGGGACAAGGGGGATCTACTGGCCCGGGGCCTAAACGCCTCGCCGGGCGCGGCCACCGGCCACGCCGTCTTCGATGCGGACACCGCCGAGGCCTGGGGCCGGGACGGCCGGCCGGTGATCCTGGTGCGCCCGGAGACCACGCCGGACGACGTCCACGGGATGATCGCGGCCCGCGGCATCCTCACCCAGCGCGGCGGGGCGACCTCCCACGCCGCAGTGGTCGCCCGGGGTCTGGGCAAGCCCGCTGTAGTGGGCTGCGAGGCCCTGCAGATCGACCTGGAGCGCAAGCAGTTCTCCGCCAACGGCCGGGTGATCCGCGAGGGCGACTTCATCTCCATCGACGGCTCCACCGGCGAGGTCTTCGCTGGCCAGATCCACGCCATTGACCCCAACCTGGCGGAGGAGCGGGAGCTGGCAGAGCTGCTCTCCTGGGCGGATGAGTTCCGGCGCTTGCAGGTCTGGGCCAACGCGGATTACCCGCGGGACGCTCGCAAAGCCCGGGAGTTCGGGGCCGAGGGCATCGGCCTGGCCCGCACGGAGCACATGTTCTTTGAGACCGACCGCCTGCCCTACGTCCGCCAGATGATCCTCAACGCCCCGGAGGCCCAGCGCCTGATGGACCAGCTGCGGGCAGCGCAGCAAGCCGCCCAGGCCCGCCCCGACGACCCGAAGGCCCAGAAGGCCCTGCGGGAGGCCGAACGCGCCGTCCGGACCTCGCAGGCCGTCAAGGCCTACCGCAAGGCCCTGGATCGCCTCCTGCCGGTCCAGCGGAAGGACTTCGAGGGCCTCTTCGAGGCCATGGACGGGCTGCCGGTGATCATCCGGCTCATCGACCCGCCGATGCACGAGTTCTTGCCGCGCTATGAGGAGCTCCTGGCCGAGGTGGTAGAGCTGCGGACCCGCCTCGAGGAGCGCCGCAAGATCAAGGGGTACCGCCCGCGCAAGGGCGAGAAGTCCCTCAAACAAATGGAGGAGGAGCTGGCCGAGAAGGAGGCCCTCCTGCGTGCGGTCAACGCCCTGCGGGAGATGAATCCCATGCTGGGCCTGCGAGGCATCCGCCTGGGCATCCTCTACCCGGACATCATCCGCCTTCAGGTGCGGGCCATCTTCGAAGCGGCCTGCAATGTGAAGCGGCGGGGTATCATCCCTAAGCCGGAGATCATGATCCCCCTGAGCGCCGACCTGAAGGAGCTCCAGATCGTCCGGGAGATCGTCGATGAGGTGGCCCAGGAGGTCATCGCCCGCGCAGGCGTAGCGCTCGAATACAAGTTCGGCACGATGATCGAGCTCCCCCGAGCGGCCCTGCTGGCGGGAGAGATCGCTCAGGCCGCCGAGTTCTTCTCCTTCGGCACCAACGACCTCACCCAGACCATCTGGGCCATCAGCCGGGATGACGCCGAGGGCAAGTTCCTCCTACGGTATCTCGAGGAGAAGATCATCCCAGAGAACCC
>JAGHYO010000301.1 GCA_017743605.1 Thermoflexus sp.
CAGGAGCGCCCGCAGGCGATCCCGGAGGAAGCCCCGAGCGGCATAGAGCCCGCGCAGCAGAGGGCTTCCCTCGCCGGCCCGCAGCCGGGTCCACTCCCGCGCCCGTATTTGTCCGAGCACCCCTTGACGGGCCAGGACCTCCCGCATGTCCACCTCTGGCCGGACTTCTGGGGGTCGGATGCGGCCAGTCAAGCGGAGGCGATCCCCATAGCGAGGACGCCCCTCCTCCAAGTCCACCTGAAGCAGGGCCGTGCTCCCTTCCGGCCGGAGGCGGAAGCGGGATCCGCCCCCGCGCCCGGCGGGGTCGTCCACCACAACCCCTTCCACAGTGACCTCGGCGCCTTCGGCCATCGCCGCGGCCAGAGCGGGCGGCAAGGCGGGCGTGGGGCGCAGCGTTCCTCGGATCGCACCGAGGAGGGCGATCAGGCAGAGGAGGGGGAGACGCCGGTTTCCGGCGCGAGGAACGCCGAGCCCCAGTGCAACAATCGCCGGAAGCGTCCAGATTAGGAAAAACAACGTCCAGCGCGGGAAGAGATCCTCGCCGGCTGGGGGGATCCGGGCGAGGAGGAGCCCCATCAACCAGGCCAAGGCGGGCAGGAAAAGCGGCGCCCCCCGCAGATCTGGCATCCGGGCGGTCCAACCCTGTGAAGCGTTCATGGTCCTCCTCCAGCGTGGGTCGGCCGTCGGCCCAGGGCCATCCGGGAAGGACGAGGGATGCCGGCGGTTGGGGGGAGAAGCAGGAAGCGGGATCGAGGATCCCCTCCCGCCTTGCCCCATCGGCCCCTCAGGTCCCTGCCTGCTTCCGCCGAGTCGATCCAAATGGGTCCCCTATCGCCAGGGAAAGGGAAGCGGGTAATCGGGCAACCGATATTCGGAGGGAATCAAGGTCTGCATCACCGGCTCGACCCAGCCAGTGAGGTATCGGTCGTTGAACCCAGCCGCTCGGACCGCGATGGGGTAACCGACGCCGTCCTTCAATCGGATCACCCAGAGGATCAGGATGGCGGTCTGGGCGTCCCTGGAGGATTCGATGGGCCAGGTGTCGGCGGGGAGGCGGACACGGGAGGCGGAATGCCACATCCCCTGGGCCACCAGCATGAACTGGCCTGAAGGAGAGCACCCCCACTCTGCTTCTATGGTAGGGCCCCATCGGCTGCCCTCCAGAAGGGGGGACAGGGCAAGAGGGAGGATCCCCCGTTCACTCAAGGCCCGGGCCAGGGCCCGCTGGTCCGGCCACGTAGGGGCGTTGGTCGGAGCCAGCACGACACGCCCCGAGCGCAGGTCCACCCAGTAGAGCCCGCCAGGGAAAGCGGAGGGATCCGCCGGATCCCCCCGCAGGATCGCCACGATCGCGTGCGGAGGGTTCGCCTGAAGATCCGCACACCCCCGGACCCGGGCATAAGGGAATGCGGCCTTTAAGGGCTCCGGCAATGGAAGCCGGATGGGCGGGGAACGTAGGCAGCCCTCGGAGGGGCAATCCCCGGTTTCCAGACAGACCTCCCCCGTCCCTCCACAGGGGACCAGCTTCGTCAAGACGGCCGAGGTCGCCCCTGGCACTCCACCGCCTCGAATGGAGACCCCCCTGAGGGAACCGAAATAGACATCTATTTCGAGATGATCATAAAATTCTGCGCATATTGGTCTTTTTGATTCTTCCTCGTTCCACCGAAAATGGCAGAAAATAGGCAATTTTTTGGACATCAAGTCAGTAAATCTCCAGGAGACTGGGGGTGCGAGGTCGGGGGGCCATGGCCCGATCCAACGTTGGCCGTTGGTCAACCAGGTCCATCCGTCCAGCCAGGTTTGGTGCTCTAGGGCGGGGCGGAAGACCACCATCCATTCCCCGTCTGTTCGGAAACCATCGGGGAGGGGTTGCGGTGTAGGGATCGACGAGGCGGGGTGCTCGCCCTTTATCGACAGTGGGGGCGGCGTAGGAGGCTCTGGTGTCGGACGGGGCATCGTTGGCCGGGGCCCAGGTGTCGAGGTAGGGATTGGGGATACAGGTCTGATCCCGCAGGCGCCCAGCCATAACCCCATGATGATCCATCCAATTCGCAGTGCAGTGCGCATCCTCCGCCTCCGCTCACAATCCGTCAGGGGAGCTCCCAGGGAAGGATATATTTGGGATCCTGATACACTAGCGGCTTCAGACGGCTATCCCAGAAGCGAATCCACCGGGTCATTGTGTCGAAGAGCCGATAGTCGTAGTTGGATATGGCAACGGGAGATCCTAATCCGTCTTCTAATCGAATCAACCATTGCTGATGATATACGCTAAAATAGTTGCCCTTGTTTTTGCGAATCAGGACCAACAAATATGTCAATGCAAAGCGCCCGCTAGGGGAGCACTCGGCGAAGTCGACGGCCGTGAGGAGGGATTTTTGACCCAGGATGGCGAGAGGGGGATCGAAGAAGGGCAGGAAGGAGGCGGGGAGCCTGCCCTGGGCGACCATGGCCTGCGCTAGGGCCCGCCGGGCGGGGGGATCTGGCGCGTTCGTGGGGGCGGGGCGGACCTCGGCGGTCTCCAGGTTCACCCAGTAGATGGCCCCGGGGAAGGTGATCGGTGCGATCTCTTCCAGGCCCTGCACGCCAAGGAAGGGCCCTTCAAGGCGTGGGAGAAATAGAACAGCCCGCCGTCGATCGGGGGCCAGACACCCTTGCACCGGTAAAACCCGATCCCCGGCTGCGATCCCTGCATGCTGGACCTGAAAGCCGGGGGGCATCGGGAGCCGGAAAGGCAAGGAGCGCTGGCCATCCGGGAGCGTGAGGCACAGCGCCCCGTCGGGACCGCAACGGACCAGCTTCTCTCCGTAGAACGAGACGTTCTCCTTCGGGACATCTTCTACCGGATCAAATCCTATCGTGTCGGGGACCGGGAAGCAAACCGACACCCGGGCTTCGACGTTAGGCACCTCGTGGCAGAAGATCCGCTGCCCTCCCCTCCAGGTCCAGACAGGAAAAGGCCAGAAGGGCCCCTTCGCTTCGTCGGTGGGGAAGGGACCGATCCAGCGTTGTCCGTTGGTCCACCAGACGGCTCCTCCCGTGGTCCACGGTTGCCCGGACTCCCAGCGTTTCGGATCCACCGTAGGGTAGAACACCTGGAGCCAATCCGGATCCATGTGAAATCCCTCAGGGAGAGGGGGAGGGGTCGGCCCTCGGATCGCAGGGATGGGCGAGGGAGTCAGGAGAGGCAACCCGGTCGATGGCTGCGGAGTGGCTGTGGGGGTGGCCGCCCCTGTGGGGGAAGCCGTGGGCGCCGTCGAGCGCGGGGTCGGGGCCTCGACGGCATGCCCGCAGGCCGTTAGGCTCAGGATCATCCCGATCCCAAAGATCCAGCGCCTCATCGTGTTTCCTCCTTCGACTCTGGAGCGTCCCGTTATCCCTCCAGGCGCACGATCCACCATTGGGAACCGTGACGGGCATCCTTGTTGATCGAGTCCCAGAAGAGATCCCACCGATATCGCTCCTGGCGATTGTAGAAGGGGTTGTTGACCACCACGTAGCGCTCCCCTTCCCGCT
>JAGHYO010000302.1 GCA_017743605.1 Thermoflexus sp.
GGGGTGGCCGGGGTGGCTGGCGCGCAGCTCCCCAGGACCGCCGCCAGGACGAAGAGCGTGATCCAGCCTTTGGTGGAGTGCAGGAACCTCTTCATGGCAACCTCCTTTTAAAAATTGGGATCTTCGCCTTTAGACGATCCGAAGGCCGGTCTGGGGATCGAACAGATGAAGGGACTTCGGATCGAAGGCAATGCACAGGCGCTGGTTCAACTGCGGTCGGAATCCAAGGGCCTCCTGAGGGAAGCGACCCTTGAGGAGGTGATCACCCACCCGAAGGTCGAGGATCACCTCGTCGCCCTGAGGCTCGACAACGTAGACCTCCGCTGGGATCCCCGAGTCCTCGGGGCAGACACGGAGGGCCTCCGGGCGTACTCCCAGGATCACGGGTCCGGCGGGAGGCGGAGCGGCATCCAGGAACAGGTCCGGCAGGGGGATCTCGAACGCCGGGTGGAGGAGGCTGGGTCGTCCGTTCCGGTAAGCTAACTCGCAAGGGATCAAGTTCATCGGCGGCGATCCGACGAAGCGGGCGACGAAGAGGTTGCCGGGGCGATCGTAGATCTCCTGGGGCGCGCCGATCTGCTGGATGCGCCCCTCGTGAAGGACCACCATGCGATCGCCCAGGGCCTGGGCGTCGGCCTGATCGTGGGTCACATAGATCGTGGTGATCCCCCGTTCCTTCTGGATCCGCTTGAGATGAGCTCCCAGCTCGATCCGCAGTTTGGCATCCAGATTGCCCATGGGCTCGTCCAGGAGGTAGACCCGAGGCCGTCGAACCAGGGCGCGGCCCAGGGCGACCCGTTGCTGTTGCCCGCCGGAGAGCTGATGCGGATAGCGGTCCAGTAACGGGCCCATATGCAACAGTTCTGCTATCTCATCGATCCGCCGACGGATCTCGGACTCCGGCAGGCGCTCCATGCGGAGGGGGAAGACCCAATTCTCGCGGACGGTCATTGTCGGGTAAAGAGCGTAGGTCTGGAAGCACATGGCAATGTCGCGATCCCCCGGAGGAACGCCATCCATCGGCTGGCCGTCGAACCGGACCCGGCCCTGCGCGGGGCGCGTGAGCCCGGCGATGACCCGCAGCAGGGTGGTCTTTCCGCACCCCGATGGGCCCACCAGCACGCAGAGCTCGCCGTCCTCGACGGTGAAGGTGACATCCTTCAGGATCATCCGTGAGCCGTAGCGGACGGAAACCGCTTCGATATCAATCCGAGTCACCGTGGCCTCCCCGCCTCAGGCGATGCGCTGCTCCGTGGTTCGGTCGAACAGATGGATATGCTGGAGATTAAAGGAGATGGAGACTCGATCCCCCGGCTGTGGGCGGAAGCCCAGCTGGCGTGGATCCGCCCGGCAACGCAGGAGGTGATCATGGACCCGCACGTGAAGGATCATCTCATGGCCATGAGGCTCGATGACGATCGCCTCAGCGGCCATGGGATCCCCTTCCCGGGGGGGATGGACTCGCAGGTGCTCCGGGCGCACTCCCAGGATCAGCGCGCGAGGAAGGTCCTTCCTACACTCGGGAGGCATGGGGAGGATCAGCCATCGGTTGCGCAGCACGAGGTTGCCTCCCTCCGAGATCGCCTCGACCTCGATGAAGTTCATGGGGGGCATCCCGAGGAACCCGGCGACGAAGACATTGGCTGGGCGGCGGTAGAGCTCCTGGGGGCTGCCCACCTGTTGGATCCGCCCCTGGTGCATCACCACGATCTTATCGGCCAGCGCCTGGGCCTCCACCTGATCGTGGGTGACATACACGGTGGTGATGCGCAGCTCTTGCTGCAGACGGCGGAGGCTGGCCCGCACCTCCTCCCGCAACATGGCATCTACGTTGCTCAGAGGCTCGTCGAGAAGTAGCAAGGCCGGCTGTCGCACCAGAGCCCTCCCCAAGGCCACCCGCTGCCGCTGGCCTGCACTGAGCTGGGAGGGATAGCGGTCCAGCAGGTCACCGATGTGCAGCAGGTCCGCCACCGCCTGCACCCGCTGCTGCCGTTCGGCCGGCCCCATACGCATAGCCTGGAGGGGGAATAACAGCTGCTCTCGCACCGTCATGTGGGGATACAAGGCATAGCTCTGGAACACCATCCCGATACCCCGCTGTCCCGGATAGAGGTGGGTGATCCGACGCCCGTCGAGGTAGATCTCCCCTCCGGTGGGGCGGACCAGCCCGGCGATCATGCGCAGCGTGGTGGTCTTGCCGCTTCCTGAAGGGCCGAGCAGGACGCATAGCTCCCCATCCTCAACGGTGAGGTCGATGTGATCCACAGCGTGAGTGCGGCCATACCAGCAATCCAGGCGTTCCAGCACTAAGCGCGCCATCCCTCCCTCCTCACTTCATTCGTCCAAAGCTCATGCCCCGGACCAGCTCGTTGCGCACCAGGATGGTGAAGAGAACTACAGGCAGCATAAAGAGAGTGCCTGCCGCGGAAATCCGGCCCCAGTCTGTGCCCAGGAAGGTCTGCAGCTTCGCCAGCCCCACCGGTGCCGTCTCCGCCGCCCGCACCGTCAAAGCCAGGGCGAGAAGGAACTCGTTCAGGGACTGGATCAGGCAAAAGATCGCTGTAGTGACCAGGCCTGGCCGGACCAGGGGGAGGCTCACCCGCAGGAAGACCTGGAGAGGGGAGTAGCCATCCAGCATTGCCGCCTCCTCGAGCTCCAGAGGGATCTCATCGAAGAATGCCTTGAGGACCCAGACGGCGAAGGAGATGTTGAAGATGTTGTAGACGAGGAAGAGGGCCGGCAGCGTGTCACGCAAGCGGAGGGCGTTGAAGACAAGGAAGAAGGGGACCATCACGGCCACGGCAGGCAGGAAGCGCAGGCTGAGGATCCAGAACTGGATGAAGGAGCTCCCCCGCAGGCTGTAGCGGGAGAACCCGTAGGCGGTCAAGCTCCCCAGGAGGAGGGAGAAGAGGGTCGAGGCCAGGGCCACAGCCATGCTGTTCGCGAATTGGGCGCGGAAGTCGGAGCGGAGCACATTGATGTAATTGGCCAGCGTGGGCTGGAACACCCATTTGGGCGGGATGGCGAAGAGGTCCAGCTGGGTCTTGAAAGAGGAGATGACGATCCACAGCAAAGGAAGGAAGAAAAAGGCAGTGGCCACGAAGGCCAGCACGAGGACTCCCCCGCGTTTCAGCCCATCCACCCATCGGATCGCCATGTCAGCCTCCCGGTCACAGCCCGGTGTCCACTTGCTCCTGCGGCGCCCTGGGCATGAGCCACCGGACCATCAAGTTGGTGACGATGTTGATCAGGATAACCACCACCCACGCGATCGCCGCCGCTTTCCCGATTTGGAAGAACTGGAAGTGGTAGCGATACGCCAGGAGGGAGAGGGTGGTCGTGAAGTTCCCTGGCCCACCTCCGGTGAGGATATAGGGGACGTCGAACATCTTCATGACGTCGATGGTGCGGAAGAGCAGGGCGAGCAGGAGTGGGAAGCGAAGGTAGGGCCAATAGATATGCCGGAAGCGCATCCAGCCGGAAGCCCGGTCCAGGGC
>JAGHYO010000303.1 GCA_017743605.1 Thermoflexus sp.
TTCTCCCCCGATGGCCGGTGGTTCGCCCTGGGGACCGAGGGGGGGCGGATCTATCTGGGATCGCCCTCCGGGCCGGCCATCGTCCGTTCCGTGCAGGCTCCCGGCCCCTTCGTGGAAAGCCTGGCCTTCTCCCCCGACTCCCGGCATCTGGCGGCGGGGTGGCTCGGGGGGATCGGCCTGTGGGAGATCCCGGCGCTCACCCCCCGCTGGACCTTTCCTCTCCAGGATCGCAAGGCCACGATGCGCATCGAGCGGGAGAAGGGGTCGACGACCGAGTGGACCTTTGGTTTGAACATTCGGGTCTTCAGCGCGCAGTTCTCGCCGGATGGGGCGCAGCTCGCCGCCGGGACCAGCGCGGGGGCTGTCCACCTTCTGGATCCCCGCACGGGGGAGGAGCGTCGCCGGCTGGAGCCGGGCAGCGAGTGGATCGTCCCGGTAGCCTGGAGCCCGGACGGCTCCTTCCTGGCGGCCGGCGGATCCGATGGCCGCATCTTCCTGTGGCGGGGGCCGGCGGCGCAGGCGGTCTCGCTGGCCGGCCACGAGGGCCCGGTGACCGCCCTCGCCTTCTCCCCGGATGGCCGTGTTCTCCTCTCCGGCGGCACGGATCGAACCGTCCGCTCATGGTCGCTCCCGGACGGAGCGGGACAGGTCCTGTATGCGGATCCGATCGCCTGGGTGGACAGCGTGGAGGGGACGCCGGAGGGGCTCCTGGCCGCGTTTTCGGACGGCGCCCTGCGGCTCTGGACGTGGCCGGAGATGCGGTTGCGGCAGGAGGCGCGCTTCCCGATCGGGATGCATCCGGAGGCCCTGGCCTTCGACCCCATGGGGCGCTGGCTGGCCGCGGGCTTCGGCGACGGCACCCTCCGCATCTGGCCGATCTCCTCCACGCAGCCGATCGCCGCATGGGGCGCCCATCGCCTCTGGGTGACCGCCATCGCGTTTCACCTGCAGGGGGAGTGGCTGGCCTCCGCCGGGGCGGATGGGAAGATCCACCTCTGGACCCTCCCGGATGGGCGTCGGATCGCCACCTTTGAAGGCGATCCATGGTGGCGCTCGGATCTGACGGTGTCCCCCGATGGGGGATCGGTGATCGCCGGGGGCAACGACTTTCGACCTTATCGGTTTTCGGTCCCCACAGGGAGCAGGACGCCGGTGGGAAGGGGCTTCGGTTTCCTGAAGGTGGGGGACGAGGCCGGCCGCCCGTTGAACGTCTTTCGCGTTCCGGGGTTGGGCTCTCATCTCGCCCTCAGCCCGGACGGCCGATGGCTGGCGGTCTGGCTGCCCACCGGGGAGGTCCATCTGGAACCCCTGGCGGTCTTCGGCGCTTCCCCCCGCCGGATTCCGCTGGAAGGGGGGATCCGGGCGACGATGGCCTTCAGCCCGGATGGCCGACAGCTGTTCGTCAGAACCGGCGACGCGTTGTGGCAGCTCCCGATCCCGGAGGGTGGGCCGCCGCGGAAGCTGCTTTCCGAGGAGCCTGTTCTGAGCTTGGCGCTCTCTTCGGATGGATCGCTGATAGCGACAGGCGACCTCTTGGGCCGGATCCATCTGGTCCGAGCCTCCGATGGGGCACGGCTGAGGACGCTGGCAGGACACTCCGAGGCGGTGGTTGCGCTGGCTTTCTCGCCGGACGGACGGCTGCTGGCCTCCGGCGCGGAGGATGGAACGGTGATCCTTTGGGGGGCGCGGTGAGATGGGGGAGGCTGAGGCGGTTGGCCTTCCGGTCGTTCTGTTGATTGAAGATGACCCGGATCTCGGCCCCCTGATCCGGGACGGGCTGGTTCGGTCCGGCTTCGCGGTGGAGCTGGCATCGACCCTGGAGGCGGCCCTGCGACGGCTGGGCCGGGAGCCGATGCCGGAGCTGATCGTGCTGGACCTCTCCCTTCCGGATGCGGATGGCCTGGAGGCGTTGCGGGTGCTCCGGGCGTTGCCTCTGCCGGGAGATCCGCCATCCATCCTGATCCTGACCGTCTATCGGGATCCGCAGCTGCGGGTGGAGGCCCTGGAGGGAGGGGCCGATGATTTCATGACCAAGCCCTTCCAGAGCGAGGAGCTGGTGGCCCGCCTGCGCGCGCTGCTTCGGAGACGCATCGGGCGGATCCGAATGCCTCGGTCCGTGGGGCCGCTCGAGCTGGATCCTCGCCTCCGGATGGTGCGCTGGGGAGATCGTTCCAAGATGCTTTCGTTTTCGGAATGGATCCTCCTCTGGCGGCTGGCGGCGCGGCCTGGGATCTGGATCCCGATCAAGGAGCTGAAGGAGGCCGGCCCGGAGGATCCCGTCTTCTTCAGCGAAGGAGCCGTCCGGGTGCTGGTCCACCGCCTGCGCCATCGGCTCCGGGAGGCTTTCGGCGATCGGGTGCGGATCGAAAGCGCGCGCGGCGCAGGCTACCGTCTGATCGTTCGAAGTTGACGAGAGGGGAAGGATGGGCTGGAGAGCGCAATACCTGCTCATCACCGTCCTCGGCGCCCTCACCACCTATCTGGTGCTGTTCCTCTCCATCCCTCAGGAGGTGGAGGCGCTGCTAAGGGCCCAGGAGCGGGGATACCGGGAGGCGGCCGGCGCGCTCCTGACTGCCTACGTCCAGGCGCGGGCGGCTGCTGGGGTGGCCCCGGAGACCGCTCTGCAGGAGATCGGCCGCGCGCTGGCTCCTTACACCCTGCATGCGCTGCCCCCGGCGGAGCTTCCGAACTTCCCGCAGGTCGTTGCCCTGGGTATCTCCCTCGCGGATGGCCGGCAGCTGGCCGTGGGCCCGGGGCCGGCGCCCTGCCCAGATTGCGACGCCCCGGGGTTCTATTTCCGCCTGTTCGGCATGTCGCTGCTGGTCTGGATCGCCGTGCTGGCCGTTCACGTGTTCCTTTGGGCCCGCTTTTCGTTCTGGCTGCGGCGCATTCAGGCGGCAGCCCGGGCCATCGCGGCGGGGGATCCGGCGCCGCTGCTGCCTCGGTCCTCTTCGGACGAGTTAGGGCAGATCGCAGAGGCCCTTCAGGAGATCGCCCGCTCCCTCCAGCGATTTCGGGAGACCCGACGGCGGTTCCTTCTGATTGCCTCCCACGAGCTGCTGACCCCCCTCAGCCTGCTGCTCAGCGAGCTGGAGGCCGCTGAGGGCGCTCCGGAGCTGGCGGAAGTCCACTCCCGCATTCGCCGCGCTGGGCTTCACGGACGTCATCTGGCCCGGCTGATTGAGGACATGCTGGGGATGGCTCGGGAGGACCGGGCGGCCTTCCCCATCCGACCGGAGCCGCTGGATCTGGCAGAGATCCTGCTGGAGATCGCGGAAGGGATGCGTTTCCGCATAGAGACCTCCGGGCACCGACTCAAGGTGGTTCTGGAACAGATCCCCCTCCCGGTCCGGGCGGATCCAGTGCGGTTGCGACAGGTCCTGGAGAACCTTCTAGAGAACGCGCGACGCTATAGCCAGCCGGGGGAGGAGATCCGGGTGACGGCGGGGGCCGGGGAGCAGGCCATGGT
>JAGHYO010000304.1 GCA_017743605.1 Thermoflexus sp.
GGGCTCGGTGGATGTGGTGGAGATCAACCCGATCCTGGACGAGCGCAACCGCACTGCCGAGCTGGCCGTGGAGCTGCTCGCCTCCCTGCTGGGTCAGCAGATCCTGTAGCGCGCTATCCCTCCCGGGGCAACCGGTGGACCACCAGCGGCCCCAGGAGCGCGCTGAGGAGCACATATGCGGTTGCAAGGGGAACAAAAGTCACGGTGGGCAGGGTCAGGCCCACCAGCCCGGCGATCACCCCGGAGAGCTCCCCCCGCGCGATCAAGAGAGCCCCTGCCCGAGCACGCGCCCATCCCCTGATCCCAGCCCGATGGGCCGCGATCCATCCGGTGAGCCCCTTGGTCAGCCCGGTGGCCAGTGCGAGGAGGACCGCCAGGGGCAGGACGGGAAGGAGCAGCCCCGGATCCGTGCGCAGGCCCAGGGTGAGAAAGAAAACCGTGGCGGACAGGTCCCGCACCGGCCCGATCAGCCGCCGGGCCCGCTCTTTCACCGGATCCGAGATCGCGATCCCCAGGAGGAAGGCCCCCACGGCCGCCGGGATCCGAAGGGCCAGGGCGATCCCTCCCGCCAGCAGCACCAGCCCGAACAGGGAAAGCAGAAGCACCGCCTCGTTCTCGTGATCGATGGCCCGGCTGAGGACCTGGCCGTAGCGAATGGCGATCCCCATGGCGGCGACGGGCAAGAGGAGGGACAGCAGCAGGGGCCCGACGGCCACCCCATCGGTTCGAAAAAAGAGCACCATCACCGGCGGCAGCAGGAGAGCGATCAACAGGTCCTCCAGGATCGAGAGGGAGACGGCCACGCGCGCCTCCGCGCGGCCTTCCCATCCCAGCTCGTCGATCAGATGAGCGAGGATGCCGGAGGAGGTGACAAAGGTCACCCCGCCCATCAAGAGGGCCAGAGGCAGCCTCCACCCGAACGTCAGCGCCAGCAGAAAGCCCGGCGTGAAGTTCAGGAAGGCATCCACGAGGCTGTCCGGGAAGTGAGCCCGGAGCGCGTCCCACAGCTCCCGACCGCTGTATTCCAGGCCCAGCATGAACAGCAGGAGGAGGGCGCCGATCTCCGCCGTGGTCCGGACGAAGGGCTCGCTCAGCCGAAGGACGAGGAGGCCTCCTTCGCCGAAGGCCAGGCCGACGAGCAGGACGAGGGGGATTGGGGAGAAGACGAGGCGATGCGCCAGGCGGTGGACCAGGGCCAGGCCCAGGAAGATCGCCCCCAGCTCGACCAGGATCATCCCCGCCTCCGGCACCGGATGCCCGCCCGGCTCCGAGAAGACCCGGGGAGCGCGGAGAACCGCTCTGCGCTCCCCGGGCCCAGCGCCCCGCTCCAGGAACCGGGGGCCTCAGCGCTCCGCCCCGCGGCCCTCCGCCATGCCCGGCTCTGGATACGCCGGCCCGGCCACGAGAGGACTCACCAGATTGCGGAACTCCACGCGGCTCCATCCGCATCGGGTGCAGGCCACCCGGAGCTCCTCCACATAGGGGTCATGGTCGTCCGGCTGGACCGCCGCCCAGCGGAGCCGGCCTCCGCACTGCGGGCAGGTCGGGGTGATCAGCCAGGCGTAAACCCCGGGCGGGACGATGAGGGCCAGCCCGGTCATGATCAGGGCCAGCCCGATGCCGATGAGGGCCGGGCCCTGGGGCCGGAGCGCAAGCCAGATCCCCAGCCACAGGAGGGCGAGGAAGGCGATGAAGACGCGCACGTAACGGTATCGGATGAACAGCATCGGCTCCCCCTCACAGACGGCGCGGGCTCATTCTTTCTTTGCGTTCTTGGAATTGGCGGTGAAGATGGGCAGATGACCCAGGGCGATGATGTGCCGCCACTTCGCTCGCTCCCCCTCCGTGAACACGGCGGCCTCGGCGATCACGATGGCCCCCGCCTTGTTCATCAGCAGGCGCATCGCCTGGAGGGTGGATCCGGTGGAGATCACATCGTCCACCAGCACCACCTTCCGGCCGCGGACCAGCTCGATATCCTTCTCATCCAGATAGAGGGTCTGGGGCTGGCCGGTGGTGATGGAGAGGGTCTCGGCGCTCAGGGCCTCGCCCATGTAGGGCTTGTAGCTCTTGCGCAGGATCACATAGGGAAGGCCGGTTTCGATGGAGAGCTGATAGGCGAGGGGGATGGCCTTCGCCTCCGGGGTGACGATCACCTCGGCCTCCTTGGGGATCCGCCGGGCCAGCTCTTTGGCCGCCGCCAGGACCACCTCCGTGTCCCCGAGCATGTTGAAGATGGCGATGCGCACGCCGGGGGCGATCTCGAACAGCGGGAGATGCCGGACCAGGCCGGCGATCTCCACGGTGTAGGTCTCGCGCTTCGGGCCCATCGGGTCCACCTCCACCCAGGATGCCGGGGATATTATACCATCCTCACGAGGAGTATAATGGCCATAAGGGCGGATCGATCGGCGAGGGCGCGTTTTCACGTTTTCATGGGCGGGAAAGCGCTTCCCCTGTCGGAATGGCTGATCCGGGAGCGGGCGGCCCTCTATCGCGAGCGGCCGGATTGGGTAGAGCCCCTGCTGGAGAGCGAGGAGCGGCTGGGATTTCACGAACTGGGTGGGGACATCGGGATGGGGCCTGTGTTCTGTCATAATAGACCTGCTTACCGTGCAGAGCCCTCCGGAGGAGAAGGAGATGTCGGAACGCGCGGCGCCGCACATCGATCGGGGATGGGAGCTGCATGCCCAGCGCCGTTATGAGCAGGCCATGGAGGAATTCCGCAAGGCCATCGAGGTGGATGGGAACGCCATCGACGCCTACTACGGCCTGGGTTTGGCTGCGAAGGCGGCGGGCCGCACGGAGACCGCCATCGCCGCCTTCGAGAGGGTCCTCGCCTTACTTCCCACGGTAGAGGACCGGGGCAAGGCCCAGATCCTCTCGCGCCTGACCCAGGCAGCCCTCCGGGGCGAGCCCGTGGACCGCCCGCCGGTGGCCCTCTGGCGCCACTTCCCGGTGGCGGATCAGGATCCCCGGGCCTTCGCCGAGGCGGTGGTGGAATTCCAGCAGCGCTTTGATTTCGACTTCGTCAAGATCACCCCCGCCTCCAGCTACTGCGTCCGGGACTGGGGGGTAGAGGACGTCTGGGAAGGGGATACCGAAGGAACCCGACGCTACATCCGGCACCCGGTTCAGGATCCCGAGGACTGGACGAGGTTGCCCGTTCTGGATCCCGAGCGGGGGGTCCTCGGGGAGCACCTCGAAGCGGTGGCCCGCATCCGGCAGGCCCTCCCCGAAGTTCCCCTCGTGGTCACCGTG
Organism: Thermoflexus sp.; assembly: GCA_017743605.1. Classification (GTDB taxonomy): domain Bacteria; phylum Chloroflexota; class Anaerolineae; order Thermoflexales; family Thermoflexaceae; genus Thermoflexus. The sequence goes on from JAGHYO010000304.1 coordinate 3,262, forward strand.
TTCAGCCCCCTGGCTCAGGCGAAGAACTTGACCGGCTCCCAGCGGCTGTTGCTGCATCTGCGCCAGGCCCCGAAGGCCCTGGAGAGAGGGCTGGAGACGATCACCGAGAGCACCCGTCGCTTCGTCCGGGCTGCCCTCGCACGGGGGGCGGATGGGATCTTCTACGCCGTGCAACACGCCTCGTATCTGCTGCTCTCGCCCGA
>JAGHYO010000305.1 GCA_017743605.1 Thermoflexus sp.
GGGGCCATCCGGTCGGCCTGGGCGACCAGGAAGGGGGAGCGGAAGCGGGGTTTGAAGACTTTGAGGGCGGCTTTACTGCCTTCACCCCCCGGCCCCCTCTCCCACCCTGCGGGAGAGGGGGAGGGTTCCAGGCAATACACGATGCCGGCCCGTCCTTCCTGGCCGTAGGGGAAGCCGGGGGCGGCGGGGTGCTCGGCGATGCGATAGGCGACGCCGTCAATGATCAGTTCGTCACGGGGATTGGGAGAAAAAACCATCCCCTCGCTCCACAGAGTTCCTTCGCCTCAGAATTTTCAGGAGAACCATCAAGGCTCCGGACCTGGTTCCCAAAAAGGCGCATTGAAAATGAGGGCCTGCATATAGGCTCCGTATGCGTCCTGGGTTTGAGGGGCTTCTGCCCCATACCGTCGGAGCGCTTCGGCCCATGCATCGGCAGCATGCTGGACCCGATCCAGCCAGGAATGCGCCTGTAGAGCATCCCCCGTGTCTTTCAGCATTCCCATCAGGGGAGCCCGGTTCAGCCGGACGCCCAACCTGCTGCGCGGCAAGCCTCCTTGTTCCTGAAGCTCAATCCATACCGGGAGCACAGGAGGGACTCGGCCCGCGATGATGGCCCCCAGCCGCAGACAGGCCTCAATCCGCGCGGCCGGAAAGGTCCATCGGGGTTGTTGCCACAGGGCCCCGGCGTTACCGATGGACGCTCGCCATTGATGAAAGGCCTGAGATAGCCGGGCCGTTCCCTCGGCGTCGGCCTGTTCAAAGGCGGCAGCCCGTTCCTCCAGGAATCGCGCCAGCCGCTCCGCTTCCTCCATCAGGGCCAGCGCCATCCAACGCGCCTGAACAACCTGGGCTTCCAGGGCACCGGCTTGACGGACTTCCCAATCCAGACTCTCCCAGGCGTGTTGAACCACGCGGTGCGTCTCATCCAGCCCGCGTGCCATTTCCCGCCACCGGGTGGCCAGTGCGCGCAATCCATCTGGAACGACGCGAATTCGCATCGGTTAGGAGGGAAGGTTGGGAGGGCCTGCCCGGCCCGCAGGCCCTCCCTCCGAGCTCACTGCTGGTCAGCGGCAGCGAAGCGGTCTGCGATCTGGTTCAGCTGTCGGCTGATGCTGTTCAAAAGTTCCACGAACCGGGTCATCTGCTGACTCCACTGCTGGAAGTCGCTGTAGAAGCGCTGGGAGGTCATCCCTTCCCATTCCGGCTGCATCGAGTTGACCGCGTTGGTCAGGCGGGTCACCATATCCTGGCTCTGGCTGGCCGCCTGAGCGAACTGGCCGGCCACCTGTCGCACCTGCTCGGGCGTGATCCGAATGCGAGCCATTTGACACCTCCTGTGAATAGATTGATGGATAAAGCGGTTAAATTGAATGGGATCTGTGGGGTAGAAGTCTGAGAGGTCAGGTCATAGGATCACCTCCTTTCCGTTTGCTCCTGGCGCGTTCAATCCTCATCCACCTGTTTCCAGACAAACCCTCCCGAGGGGGGAGAGGTGGTCTCGTCAGAAGATGTGGAAGAGTGGGAATCCACGCCCAGCGGGCGCCAGCCTCGCAAGGGGCCTTGATCCGGTGGCTGGTCCTGGGGACCTCGGGACTGGGGGTGACCCGCCATCGGCCCTCTGCTCCCGCTTTTCCCGGCGATCAGAATCAACCTGGCCCCATCTCGCACGCCTGCCTGTGCCAGGGTTTCCTCCGGTCGCAGGAGACGCCCCGGAGGATGGGCTTCCAGGCTGCATCCATCTTCCCAGCCTAAAGCGAAAGCGAGTTCCTGAAGCAACATCTGAACCGTGATGCCGGAGGGAACCTCTAGGTCTCTCTCATCGTTTCCCCGCCGGAGGCTTACGATCATCCGCTCCATGTGATCATCTCTCCTCCGGTGGCAGGAAACGATCCAGGATGGCATCTATTTCGTCTATCACCTCTGAGGCCGGGCATGGGGCGAATTCCACCCAGGGATGTCCCCGGCGGGTCAGAGATCGCAACAGCCAGAGTCCGTTTTCGCCCTCCAGAATTCCTATTCCTTCGGTTTGCCAGAGCTCGGCGCGCCGTCGGATGACAACCAGCGCGCCGTTCTGTCGGGGGGTGATGAGCGTGCGGGCAGCGGACCGCGCCGTTGCAGGGGGAACCCCTGCTTCCTCAAGGAGTCGGCATGCTTCCTCTTCAGAGGGCAGCGCCTGAAGAGCGGCCTGAAGGGCATCCTCCGGGAGGGAAAAAGGTTCCGCGTCGGCTCCTTGCTGCTCACTGAGCTGCCATGTTTTCCGAATCTGTTCCGAGAGGGAGGCACGATCAGGAAGAGGATACACGTTCCACTGCTCGCCGTGAACTTCCACGGCCACGATTAGGGGTGAGCGGTAATAGAAGCTGATTTGTTGCGAAGGCCGGTTGGGGGCTTCACGGGTCAGGAGGAGAACCACCTGAGGGGTGACGATGGGCCAGATCAGGGCGGCAACGATTGAGTCGATCATGATCCGGCCATCCGATAGGAGGGCCAAGAGCCCCCTTTCCGCCATTTTCTGGCGGGCGGCTTCCATTGCCTCCATAATTTCCTCGGTCAGCCATCCGGGGAAGGGATCGGGGATTCCCAAGAGCATTTCCCCGCCCATCAAGGAGGCCAATGTGAACAGTTCGGATGGGGAGAGCTCTAAAGATGAGGAGGTAATGGCATTCATAGATCGCCTCCCGCTATACATCTCTCCATCCCGAGGCCGAACGGGGCCTTGCCGACCCGAAAACAGGGGCGTCCGATTCCAGCATACCGGTGACATCTCTTTAGCCTATATATTCTTGAACAAGCGAGTTGTCAAATCCAACTCGGATCCGCGATTGCTGGAGGTCGCCTTGCTCCTGCCTCCTCACTCCCCAGCGCTCTATCCGGATTGATTGCGCTGGCGACGAGCTAAGGGAAATGTTTCCCCTCATCGGATCCAAAAGCCCATCCCATTGAGAAGTAAGGACAAGGCGCCTGGCCTTTCCTCCGCAACGACCGGGCAGTCCTTCAAGTCTTCAAAAGCGATATTTCTTCCTCGCGAACTAATTCGGAGGCGTAAGCGATGGTTGCTTTCACATCTTCGAGCGTTAAGGGCGGGTATTCCCGGGTGATTTCCTCAGGGGACAATCCTTCCGCAAGATTGTCCAGGATCACGGAGATCAGGATCCGGGTTCCCCGGATGGTAGGCTTGCCGTGACAGATCTGCGGATCGATGGCGATGCGTTCCCGCCATTCCGTCATTGGGGCCCCTCCGGTCCGGCAAGATCACAGATATTTTAAATCGGGTTGCGGCCCCTGGGTGATCCCCTTCCGGCGGAGGGAAAGTGTGGAGTGGGGAGGAGGGATCGCAAGTCTTTACCGGAACCGGCGGCGCCATTCTTCTTTGAGGGCGATCTGGGAGGGATCGGGCA
>JAGHYO010000306.1 GCA_017743605.1 Thermoflexus sp.
TGGCCCGGGCCTTGCAGGCTCGGGGGCACGCGGTGGCGGTGTGGACGGACCGGCGAGGCGTCGGGGATGCCAGCTCCCCCGTGCCGGTCCATCGGGTGGTGCGCCGATGGGATCTCACCGCCTGGTGGGCGCTGGGGCGGTCCCTGCGGGCCTGGCAGCCGGAGGGGGTGCTGTTGCAGTATCAGGCCGCCGCCTACGGGTTGGGCGGGGCGATGAACCTATGGCCGGTCCTTGCGCGACGCTGGATCGGCGACGCGCCCCTCGTGGTCACCTTCCATGACCTCCGGGTCCCCTATCTCTTCCCGAAGGCCGGCCCGCTCCGGGAGTGGAGCATGCGCTTCCTGGCCCGCGCCGCCGACGGGGTGATCGTCACCAACCATGAGGACGAGCTGCGGCTGCGCGCCCAGGGCCTCCGAGCCCTCTGGCGGATCCCCATCGGCAGCAACATCCTGCCTCCCCCTGGCCTCCTGGATCCCCCAGAGGCCCGGCGGCGGCTGGGGCTTCCCACCGATCGGCCGCTGGTGGGTTTCTTCGGCTTCCTCCATCCATCGAAAGGTTTCGATGTGTTGCTGGAGGCCATCGCCGGGCTCCGCCGGGAGGGGATGGCGATCGGCCTGGTGCACATCGGAGCGTCCGTCGCGCCCAGCGATCCCAGCCAGCGGGGTTACGCGACGGCCTGTCACCAGCGGATCCGAGAGCTGGGGCTGCAGGATACGGTGTGGGAGACCGGCTACCGTCCGCCGGAGGAGATCTCCCTGGCCTTCGCCGCGGTGGAGGTCTGCGCCCTGCCCTATCGGGACGGCGTCTCCTTCCGCCGCGGCACCCTGATGGCCGCCCTGGCCCACGGGCGGGCGGTGGTGAGCACCTTCCCCCGGGTCCCGATCCCCGAGCTGCGGGAGGGGGAGAACATCCTCCTGATTCCCCCGGAGGATCCGGCGGCCCTGGCGCGGGCCCTGGGCCAGGTGCTGGCGGAGCCGGAGACGCGCGCCCGTTTCGAGGAGGGGGCGCGACGGCTGGCCGAAATCTTCGCCTGGGAGCGCATCGCCGCGCAGGTGGAGGAAGTCTTCCGGGCGCTGCGCGCTCGTTGAGGAGGAGCCGATGCATCGGAGCCGATGGCTGGCATGGCCCGGAGCCGCGTTGCTCCTGCTCGCGCTGGCCTTCGGGCTACGGGTCTACCGTCTGGACGGCCCGAGCCTGTGGTATGACGAGGCCTTCAGCATCGCCCTGGCCCGCTCAGGGATCTGGCAGCCCTTGGAAGCCCATCCTCCCCTCTTCTATCTTATCCTCCGGCTCTGGATGGCTCTCGCGGGCTCCTCCGAGTTCAGCGCCCGCTTCCTTTCGGTGGGCGTGGGGGTGTTGACCGTGGCCCTCTTCGGGGCGGCGGCGGCCCGCCTCGGGCGATCCCCATGGGCAGGGCTCCTCGGGCTGGCCCTGGCGGCCACCCTCCCCTTCTGGATCTGGGAGTCCCGCGAGGTCCGCATGTATTCGGCCCTGGGGATGTGGACGGCCCTGGCGCTGTGGATGGAACTCCGGGGCTGGCTGGGGGGGACCGCCCTCGCGGTCCTGGCCGGGGTCTACACCCATTACGCGATGCTCTGGATGGTGCCCGGGTGGCTGTTCCTCCTCGGGGCGCGCGGGCGGGCTCGCTGGCCGTGGGCGCTGATCATCGCCCTGGGGGCGGCTCCAGGGGCCCTCCACGCCCTGTGGGTGGGTCAGACACAGGGGGCCTTCTGGCCGGGACGGCTGGATCTGATCTGGGCCCTGGGGACCCTCGGGCAGGCTCAGGCATTGCAGGCCCGGATGGCCGGCCTTCTCCCCCCGCCGGGCTCCCCATGGCTTCCGGGCTTGATCGCCGGAGCCGTGGCCCTTGCCGTCGGCCTTCTCCTGGGGATTCGCTCGCGGGCGATGCGGGTTCGATGGGTCTGGCTCAGCCTCCTCCCCCTCGCCATCGGGCTGGGCCTGCTCTACCGCAGCCCCAAGTTCCACCCGCATTATTTCATCGGCGTGACGGTAGCATTCTATCTGGCGGTGGCCCTGGGCTGGGCGGAAGGGGCCCGGCGCGCCCGCTGGGCACTCCTGCCCGGATGGCTGGCCTGGGGCCTCTTCGTCGGGCCGGCGCTCCTCTGGGCGCTGGGCCACGCGGAGCAGACCAAGGACGACTGGCGAGGGGCGGTGCGAACGGTGGAGGCCCGGCGAGGGCCGGGGGAAGCGGTGGTGCTGGTGAGCGGGTTCGCCCTCCCGGCCTATCAGGTCTACGCCCGGTCCACCACCCCGGTCCCGCTCCCCGCGGATCCCGTGGTCGATGTGCGCCACGTGCTGGACTATGAGACGGTCGCCCCAACGCTGAACGCCGTCCTCTCCGGGACCTCGGGAGCGTGGCTGGTGCAGTGGGGGGATGAGATCAACGACCCTGCCCAGGTCGCGGCGGCAGCCCTGGACTGGGTGGGGGATGAGGTGGAGACGTGGACCTTCAGCGGGGAGATCCGGGTGCGACGGTTCCTCTGGGGAAGCTTTCGGCCGCTGCCTGCGGAGCCGGAGGCCCTCTTCGGTCACGCGGGCCAGCCCATCGGGTCGAACCTGCGCTGGCTGGGTTACGGCCTTCCGGGAGGGGAGCTCCCCATCGATCGCCCCCTTCCGGTGATCGTGGGATGGCGAACGACCGGGCCCCTCCCGTCCGGGTTGCGGGCTTCTCTCCGGCTGGAGCGGGAGGACGGCACGGTGTGGGGGCAGTGGGACGGGGCGCTGGGGGGCGAGACGTGGGACACGGCCCGGTGGCCGTATCCGCGCACCATCCTGGCCCGCTATGAGGTGATGGCCCAGGTGGGGACGCCCCCCGGGCGGTATCGGCCGCGCCTGGTGGTCTACCGGGGCGGGGAGGTCTGGCTGGACGCCCGGCTGAACCCGGTGGTCCGAGCGGCCCCGTCGCGTCCCTATGAGGATCCCCGGTGGGCGGAGCCGCCGCGGGCCCGATGGCCGGGCCTGGCCCTGACCCACGTGGATCTCGAAGGAGAGCCCCGTGCGTGCCGGACGCTCACCATCGCCCTCTGGTGGCGGGTGGAGGGGCCGCCTCCGGCGGCCTGGGTGCGGGTTCGCCTCGGGGAGGCCGAGGGGGTCTGGCCGTGGAACCCGGCGCAACCCGAGGCGATCTGGCAACCGGGGGAGCGATGGCGGGTCCGGTATCCGGTGCCGGTGCCCTGCGCCCCGGGGCGTTATCCCCTGGAGGTCGCCGTCGGGGAGGAGAGCGAGCAGACGGTGGGGATGGTAGATGTCGTCCCGTAGCGAGCGCGCATGGACGGGCGCCCGCATTCAAGATCCGACACAGTCCTCACGGATGTTCTGCCGATGTGGGAGTGGGAGGAGGCGAGCGGAAAGGAGACCCCTCGCGTGTGGGT
>JAGHYO010000307.1 GCA_017743605.1 Thermoflexus sp.
GTTTCACGCGCGGGGAGATCCCGGACTATCAGGCCGCCGCTTTCCTGATGGCCGTCTACTTCCGTGGGATGACGCCCCGGGAGACCGCTGACCTCACCTTGGCCATGGCCGACTCCGGGCGGGTGCTGGATCTGCACGATATCGCGCCGGTGGTGGTGGACAAGCATTCCACGGGCGGGGTGGGCGACAAGGTCAGCCTGGTGGTGGTGCCCCTGGTGGCCGCCGCCGGCCTGCCTGTGGGCAAGATGAGCGGCCGGGGCCTCTCCTTCACCGGGGGGACCATCGACAAGCTGGAGTCCATCCGGGGCTTCCGAGTGGAGCTGACGGTGGAGGAGTTCCGGGAGCAGCTCCGGCGGATCGGCGCCGTCCTCTGCGGCCAGTCGGCGGACCTGGCGCCCGCGGATGGGAAGTTCTACGCCCTGCGGGACGTCACCGGGACCGTCCCCAGCATCCCGTTGATCGCCGCCTCGATCATGAGCAAGAAGATCGCCGCAGGGGCCGACGCCATTGTGCTGGACGTCAAGGTCGGCAACGGCGCTTTCATGAAGACGCTGGAGGATGCGCGGGCCCTGGCCCAGCGGATGGTCGACATCGGATCCGCGCTGGGCCGGCGGGCCGTGGCGGTGATCTCGGACATGAACCAGCCCCTGGGCGAGGCGGTCGGCAACGCCCTGGAGGTGAAGGAGGCCATCGCCACCCTTCGGGGCGCTGGCCCGAATGATTTTCGGGAGCACTGCCTGACCGTCGCCACCCACATGTTGCATCTGGGCGGCCGGGTGGGGAGCGCCGCGGAGGGCCGTCGGCTGGCGGAGGAGACGCTGTCCTCCGGGGCGGCATGGGAGAAGTTCCGGGCCCTGGTGGCCGCCCAGGGTGGGGACGTGGGTCAGATCGAAGCGCCCGAGCAGCTCCCCCGGGCGCGCCTCATCCGGGAGATCCCGGCGCCCGCCGACGGATACGTGGCGGAGATGCGGGCCTATGAGGTGGGCATGGCCGCCGTGGCCCTGGGGGCCGGGCGGACGAAGAAAGGGGAGCCCATCGACCCTGCGGTGGGGATCCTGATCCATCGCAAGGTGGGCGATCCGGTGCGGCGGGGCGAACCCTTGTTCACGGTGCATGCCAACGCAGAGGGGCGGCTCCCGGAGGCGGAGGCCTGGCTCTCCCGGGCGGTGCGCATCCAGGAAACCCCTGTCCCGTCGCTACCCCACATCTATGAGACGATCCCTGCAGGGATCGCGTAGAGGGATGTGAATCCATCAAAGGGCTGGCGACGGGTGGCCTGGGCCGGAGCGCCCCCAGATATCCAATGGAGGGCGAGGATGTGGCGTTCGCACGCAGGGAGGGCGCTCGGGTTGATCAGCGCAGGCGGGTTGATGGTCCTGTTCACCCTCTGGCGCCTGTATCCGGATCTGGCGCTCGCGCGCCTGCTGATGGGGATCGGGATCGGCCTGATGGCCTGGGGGCTGCTCTGGTTTCTGATGGAACCCCTTCACCGAAGAGGGGAGGAGGACGAGGGGAGGGGAGGCGCCTCCCTGCGCTGGGAGCGGATCTGGCGGCGCAGCGGGTGGGGCGCCCTCGGGATCGTGGCCCTGGCGCTGTTGCACTTCCAGCGGGCTCTCCGGCTGGAGTGGATCGCCCTGCTGGCCGTTTTGCTGCTCGGTGCCGAGCTCCTGTGGTGGGCCACCGAGCCGGACGCGGGGCATGCCGAATGAATTCGCCTGAAGCTGCCCCTGCAAAAATTGGCTTCTGTAGGAGGGGATTGGGCCCCGAACTTTCTGCCTTCGATGGCGCAAGGGTCGCAGCGAAGGCCGTTCTGCAACAAACACGAGGATGTCGAGATGAATTTCGGCTTACAATCGGAGGGGCTTCGGCCTCGAACCTTCTGTCTTCGAGGTGAATGGAGATCACAGGGGAAGCGGCGCCTCCCGAATCGATTTTTCTCTCCCCTCGTGGGGCCCTTGGTTCGCGCGGGGCCGCGGCAGGCTGCCGGCCGGCGTGCACCTCTTCATTGGAGGGGAAAAGCCATCCCTCCTGCCTAAGGCCGGCACCAATCTCGTTCGTTCCATCTTGGGCTCAAAGAGACCTCATCCGTCACGGCGTCGACGAAAATGGTGGGAAGAAACAGCGCTCCTCGCAAGCTCCGATTCGGATTCATAAAGTCCACTCGCCAACTCTGGTCAAAATAACCCCGACCAATTACGACCAATTCCCGCACTTGGCATTCTTTTGGCAAATGATCCAGGGCTTTTCTGATTGCGTATCTCTCATCGAGCGGGTTGCTTTCCAGATAGAAGCGGGTGGTGGTGACAATGCTTCCCTTTCCATCCACCTGAGCCGGACCTTTTACGTCAAGTGTCCCTTCTTTTAAGTCAATATAGAGGCTTATGTATTCCATTGCATTCTCATCTACGAAAATATAGTGCCCGCTTTCGAGGATCCACTCTCCGTTTTCCAGCCTGTATTTTCCGGATACGGATTCGAGGTGGGCCTGGCGGCTCCAGGTCTGGGCTTCGTTGAACGTGAGGTTGTATCCATCCCGAAGCCGTTTCATGGTGAAGCCTTCCGGCAAATTTTTGATGTAGTCGATGGAACGCCAGCAGGAGGATACAGAGATCGCGAGAAGAAGGAGAAGGATCGATTTGTTCATGGTAGAAGCCTCTGGATTCTGTCGTAGATCGGCAGGATCTCCTGCCGGGCGTAGGGCCAGTTCAGATACATGTTCAGGGCTTCCCTGTCCCCTTGTCGGGCCTGTTGCAACGCCCGAATGATCTCCCCCTGGCCGACGTTGTAGCCTGCCACGGTCAAAATCATCTTTTGTTCGGGAGACAGGTTCAATCCGTGCGAATTTTTCTCGATATGCGTCTGAATATCTGCCAAATTAGCCGCAACATATCGGATGTTTTCGGACCATATGGTCAATCATAGGGCCACCAGTAAACGTCGAGAGAACGTGTCCCCGAAAATCGAGGGGGTCACAGGTTGGATTTGTTGGTTGTCTTCGAAGTCGAGGGCTGTGTCCACTTGGACCTGCCCGATCCCGATGCTGGCCCCGCTCGTGAGCAAGAGCTTCCAGAGATCCAGATCGAAAACGGGCAAAAAGAGCAGATTGACCGGCAAACGCTCTATCGCATCATATTCATAATATATGATCTCCATGATCAATTTGGGATCGACTTTATATTCATTGTCGAACTTTTAAATCGCCGGTAGACGGAAAATGATGTTGCGCAAACTGAGTGGGGGGCCGGCTGTCGACCTCCAGATGCAGCGCGGTTCCTCGGGGCAGGGGTTCTTCGGTTCGGACCCGATAGTTGTAGCCCCTTTTGGTTGGGTCTCTCCCCTATGGGTCCCCTTTGCCCAGCCATAGCGCCTCATAAATCCGCCATTCCTCCTCA
>JAGHYO010000308.1 GCA_017743605.1 Thermoflexus sp.
AGCAGGTCATGGTCTTGTCAGCAGTTCCCCTCTGGTGCTATAATAGTCCCGTGTTTTTTGTGACATCTGCAACAAGGGGGAGGGGATATGCTGTCGGCCTATGCGGTCGTCGCGTTGTATCTCTTGCTCTCCCTGGGCCTTCTGGGAGCCATCTTGCTTCTCTGGTGGGCCCTACGGCCCAAGAAGCCGAACCCCCTCAAGCTTGAGGCCTACGAATGCGGCGTACAGACGGTCGGGGATGCCTGGGTGCAGTTCCGCGCCCAGTATTACATCTTCGCCCTCATCTTTGTCCTCTTCGATGTGGAGGCGGTGTTCCTCTTCCCGTGGGCCGTGGCCTATAACCAGCTGGGTCTGTATGCTGTGATCGAGATGGCCCTCTTCCTGCTCCTGCTGCTGAGCGGCCTGCTGTATGCCTGGCGGAAGGGCGCGCTGGAGTGGGTGTGAGGGTTGATCTTTCATCGCATGCTTGAACCTTCCTGCGCGAGGTCTGCATGGGGCAGATTTACGATTTCATCTATAACCTGTTGCCCTATCTGGGGATGTGGCTGCAAGGGTTCCTGCGGGGCCTGGGCCTCTCAGAGGAGGCCGTGTTTCTGGTGGTGAGCCTGATCAAGGTGTTCCTGCTGGCCAGCTTCGGCCTCGCCGGATTTGCCGTCCTTACCTACGTGGAGCGGAAGATCGTCGCCCGCTTCCAGGACCGGCTGGGGCCGAACATGGCAGGCCCGTATGGGATCCTGCAACCGGTGGCCGATGGGATCAAATTGCTGACGAAGGAAGACCTGATGCCGACGGGGGCGGACCGCTGGGTTTACAACTTGGCGCCGCTGATCATCGCTGCATGCGCCCTGGCACCGCTAGTGGTGATCCCCTTCGGCCCGGGGGCCATCGGGGCCGACCTGAACATCGGCGTACTTTACGCCATGGCAGTGGGGGCGGGGGCGCTGGTAGGGGTGCTGATGGCCGGCTGGGGCAGCAACAACAAATACGCCCTGCTGGGCGCCTTCCGGGCCGTAGCCCAGTTGATCAGTTACGAGATCCCTGCGGTGTTCAGCGTGGTCGTCGTGGTCATGGTCGCGGGGACGATGTCCACGGTGGGGATCGTGCAGGCTCAGGATGTGCCGTATCTCTTCGTGCTGCCCTTGGCGGCGCTGGTGTTTCTGATCTCTGGGGTGGCGGAGGTGGGCCGCACGCCCTTCGATTTGCTAGAAGCTGAGTCAGAGATCGTGGCCGGTTTCCACATCGAATACAGCGGCATGAAGTTCGCCCTGATCTTTATGGGCGAGTTCGTCCACGCCCTCGTGGTCTCCGCTCTCTTCGCTGTCCTCTTCCTGGGCGGCTGGCAAGGGCCGTGGCTGCCGCCTTACCTCTGGACCCTGGTGAAGATCGCCCTAGGGATCTTCCTCTTCTTCTGGCTGCGCGCCACGCTCCCCCGGATCCGGATCGATCATATGCTGAACCTGAACTGGAAGTTCCTGACCCCCCTGATGATCCTCAACTTGATCGGGGTGGCCTTGGTGGATAAGGGCCTGCGCGCGGTGGGGGTAACCGACGGAATATGGGCGGCTGGTCTGTTCTTGTTCAATATGGCAATGCTCATTGGGGCGCTGGCCCTGCCCGGGTATCTGGGGCGGCGGGCCCGGATGGCGGCGTTGGCGGCGGAAGCGGAAGGGGTTGAGGCAACTGTGGCCGCGCGTTGAACGGTGAGCGAGCGCAGGAACCCCTTTTGTTCGCATGAGGAAACTTCTCGGGAGTATGGTGGTGATGACACTGATCCAGGCGGTTTTCATCCTGCTCGCGGCCCTGACCTTGGGGGCAGGCCTGATGACCGTCCTCAGCCGGCATCTGTTCCACGCGGTGCTCTATCTGATCCTCTCGTTGGTCGGCGTAGCCGGCCTCTTCATCCTGCTGGAGGCGGAGTTCCTGGCGGGGGCACAGGTTCTGATCTACATCGGGGCCATTTCCATCCTGATCATCTTCGCCGTCATGCTCACCCGGGGGATGGCTCGAAACCCGGGCCCGCCTCTGAACAATCAGAGCCCGGCTGCCCTGGTGATCGCCGGGCTCTTTTTCATCCTGCTGGCCCCGGTGCTAACCGGGTTCCCATGGCCAGCGGCCGCCCCAGGGGTGCCAGCGGACGCCATTGAGGCGCTGGGGCGATCTCTGGTGGATCCGAACCAGTTTGCCCTGCCCTTCGAGCTGGCCTCGGTGATGATCTTGGCGGCGCTGATCGGGGCGATCTTCATTGCCCGGGAGAAGCGTTGAGGCCACAGAGCCGGGTCCGATCTTCGTGCGGCGGAGGTCTGCCCGATGATCCCCATAACCTGGTATCTGCTGGTAGCAGCGGCGCTGTTCTGCATCGGCGTATATGGAGCCCTGGCGCGGCGCAGCGCCATCGCGATCCTAATGGCTATCGAGCTGATGCTGAATGCAGTTAACCTCAGTCTGGTCACCTTCTGGCGCTACCTGCACCCGGAGCGAACGATGGGGCAGGCCTTTGCCCTCTTCGTGCTAGTTGTGGCGGCGGCGGAAGCGGCCGCCGGCCTGGCGCTGATCATCAGCATCTACCGGAACCGCGAGACGGTTAACGTGGAGAACATCGACCTCCTCAGGGGCTAATCCAGCGAGGTGGAGAGGAATGGAGAACCAGGGGACGATCCTGGCGTTGTTGACGGCCCTGATCCCTCTGCCGCCGTTCATCGCCTTCGGCCTGATCTTGCTCTTTGCGAACCGCCGGAAGCGCCTCAGCCACACCCTCGCCATCGGCTCGGTGGCGGTCTCTTTTGCCCTTTCCCAGGTGGTGTTCTGGAACGCCCTCCAAATTGAGGATTTGGGGAAGTATCCCATCGCTGCCCGCATCCCATGGCTGCCGGTAGGGGACCGTCCCCTGGAGTTCGGTGTGCTGGTGGATCCTCTGGGGGCGGTAACGCTCTTCATGGTTCCTCTGGTCTCGTTGATGATCTTTATCTACAGCGTCGGCTATATGGCAGGTGATCCAGATTACAGCCGCTTTTTCGCGTTGCTCTCTCTGTTTGAGGCGGCGATGTTGCTGCTGGTGGTGGCCGACAATCTCTTGATGCTGTTCATCGGCTGGGAGGTGATGGGCTTCTGCTCTTATGCCCTCATCGGCTTCTGGTATCGTAAGCCCTCGGCCTACCGCGCTGCCGTGAAGGCCTTCATGACCACTCGGGTGGGCGATGTGCTGATGCTCTTGGGCATCGCCTACCTTTATGCCCAGACCGGCACCCTCAACTTCCACGACATCCTGCGCAATCCCGAGACGCTGAAGGCGCTGGCGGAGACGCCCTCTTATGTGGTGGGCCTCTCGGTGGCGGCCCTGGCCTCGCTGCTGCTGTTCGCTGGCACGGTGGGCA
>JAGHYO010000309.1 GCA_017743605.1 Thermoflexus sp.
ATCGTGGGCGCCCGCCGGAGCCTGGACCGGGTGGACCCCTCGGGCCGGCCCCGGGTCTCCCCTCACGCGCTCCTGCAGGAGTTCCTGAACCGGTCGGATCACCTCTGGGGCATCGTCACGAACGGCCTCGAACTGCGGCTCCTGCGCAAGTCCACCCTCTTACGCCGCCAGGCCTACGTGGCCTTCGACCTGGAGGCCATCTTCGAAGAGGAGCGCTTCATCGACTTCGTCCTTCTCTACCGCCTCCTCCACCGGACCCGCCTTCCGAAGGGGATCGAGGATGCACCCACGTGCTGGCTCGAGCGTTACCACGAGCAGGCGGTGGAGCAGGGCAACCGCGCACGGGACCGCCTCCGGGACGGGGTCGAAAAGTGCTTGATCCTCCTCGCCAACGGATTTCTGCGCCATAGGCCCGCGACCGAGAGCGTGCGCGCGGAAGAGCTCTATCGAGACCTTCTGCGGCTGGTGTATCGGTTCCTTTTCCTGCTGGTGACCGAAGAGCGGGGCCTTCTCAGCGGAAATGACCTCTACCGGGAACACTACAGCATCACCCGCCTCAAGCGGCTCGTGGACCGGCGGGAGGCTTACACGAACCACGATGACCTGTGGTGCGGGCTCCGGGTCCTCTGGCACCTCCTGCGGGATTCGACGCCGGTGCCCCAGGCCGACGGCAAGCCCCTGGCGACCCTCCTGGGCCTCCCCGTGCTGGACGGCGGCCTCTTCGAACCGCTCGCCCTCGAGAGCTGGACCATCTCCAACCGAGATCTCCTCGAGGCCTTCCGGCACCTGGTCTACTACTACGACGAGGAGACACACACCCAGCGGCGGGTGAACTACGCGGCCCTGGACGTGGAGGAACTCGGCTCGGTCTACGAGAGCCTGCTGGACAACCACCCTGTCATCCTGGACCATCCTGCAGGCAAGACCTTCGACTTCGCGCGGGGGACGGAGCGCAAGTCTACGGGCTCCTACTACACCCCCGCAGAACTTGTCGGAGAGCTGATTCGCTCGGCACTCGAGCCCGTCATCGAAGAACGGCTTTCCGAGGCAAAGCGAATGGCGAATTGTGAATGGCGAATGGTGCCAAAAGCCATTCAGGAGCGATTTGTCCATGAAATCCTTCCACGACTATCGCGATCTGGAGGTGTGGCAAAAAGCCATGCAGGTCGTCAAGCAGGTCTACCTTCTGACCGAGGGGTTCCCTCCCTCGGAACTCTACGGTCTGACCAGCCAGATGCGCCGAGCGGCGATTTCGATCCCGGCCAACATCGCCGAGGGTTGGGGACGCCGTTACACGGCAGAGTTCATCCACTTTCTCCGCCAGGCCAATGGCAGTCGCACCGAGCTGGAGACCCTTCTGATGCTCAGCGTCGAGATCAACCTGTGCCCGCAGGAAGCCGCGCAAGCGATCCTGGAGGAGCTTCAGATACTGGGCAAGCAGCTCAACAACCTGGAACGCAGTCTCCAACGGAGAAGGAGATCGCCGTAGCCTGGCAATCAACCCCATTCGCCGTTCGCCATTCGCTATTTGCCGAACACGCTCTTCTGTCCATCCGCGTTCTCGACCCCGCCTGCGGCTCGGGTCACTTCCTGCTTGCGGCCGCCCGGCGCCTGGGCCGGGAACTCGCCCGCGTCCGCGCCGGTGAGGACGAGCCTTCTCCCGAGGCCCTGCGCGAGGCCGTGCGGGACGTCATCGCCCACTGCATCTACGGCGTGGACAAAAACCCCCTGGCCGTGGAGCTGTGCAAGGTCGCCCTGTGGATCGAAAGCCAGGTGCCGGGCAGACCCCTCACCTTCCTGGACCACCGCATCCGGTGCGGCGACTCGCTCGTGGGCGTCTTCGACCTCGAAGTCCTTCGGCAGGGGATCCCGGATGAGGCCTATGACCGGGACCGTTCCATCTCCAGGACCCGGATCCGCGCCCTGAAGGAGCGCAACCAGCGGGAGCGGGCCGGCCAGAGGACCCTCAACCCCGGCGCCGAACTGGAGGAGGAGCTCCTGGAAAGCGCCCTGGCCGTGAGCGACCTGGAGCGGACGCCGGACGACTCCGCCGCGGTGGTCGCCGAGAAGGCCCGGCGCTACCGCGAACTGCGGAGCCGCCTGGAGCGCCAGCGCCTGGCCTGCGACCTGTGGACGGCCGCCTTCTTCTGGGACCTGACCGGCGGGGATCCTCCCACGACCGACGCCGTGCGCCGTGCCCTGGAGAACCCATCGACCCTGCGCGGAGATCTGGCCGGTCGGGCTCGGGAGCTGGCCGAGCGCCACCGCTTCTTCCACTGGCCCCTGGAGTTCCCGGAGGTGTTCGTGGAGGGGGGCTTTGACCTGGTCCTCTCCAACCCGCCCTGGGAGCGGATCAAATTGCAGGAGGAGGAGTTCTTTGCCACTCGGGCGCTGGAAATCGCTCATGCCCCGAACAAAGCCGCCCGCCAGCGCCTCATCCAGGAGTTGCCCGAACGCAATCCGGCCCTCTGGCGGGAGTATCAAGAGTCCCTCCACGCGGCCGACGCCACCAGCCGCTTCCTCCGCTATAGCGGCCGCTTCCCTCTCACCGGGCGGGGGGACATCAACACCTACGCCGTCTTCGCGGAACTGACCAGGCGGCTCCTTAAGCCCACAGGCCGGGCAGGCATCATCATGCCGACCGGCATCGCCACCGACGCCACCACCCAGCACTTCTTCGCCGACCTCATGGAGCGGCGCCAGCTCGCCAGCCTCTATGACTTCGAGAACCGGAAGGGGATATTCCCGTCGGTGCACCGTAGCTACAAGTTCTGCCTCCTCACCCTCACCGGACCCGAGCGACCGGCGAAGGCGGCAGAGTTCGCCTTCTTCTGCCACGAGACCCGGGACCTGCAGGATCCCGAGCGCCGCTTCACCCTCTCCCCCGAGGACCTGCGCCTGGTCAATCCCAACACCCGCACCGCTCCTATCTTCCGAAGCCGGCGGGACGCCGAGCTCACCAAGCACATCTACCGCCGTGTGCCGGTCCTGGTGGAGGAGGGGAAGGGCGAGGCGGGCAATCCCTGGGGAGTGGAGTTCCTGCGGATGTTCGACATGGCCAACGACTCCCACCTCTTCCGTACCCGGGAAGAGCTGGAGGCCCAGGGCTTCCGCCTCCAGGGCAACGTCTTTGTTCGGGGCGCCGAGCGCTACCTTCCCCTCTACGAAGCCAAGATGGTCCACCAGTTCGACCACCGCTTCGGCGACTACGCCGACCAGCCGCCGGGGCGGGAGAGCACCCAGCTGCCTGAGGTGCCGGTCGAGCGCTTGATCGACCCGAACTACGTGGTCCTGCCCCGCTACTGGGTGCCTGAGGAGGAGGTAGAGGCGCGCTTGACCGCCAAAGGCTGGGACCG
>JAGHYO010000310.1 GCA_017743605.1 Thermoflexus sp.
AGCGGGAAGGGGAGCGCTACGTGGTGGTCAACAACCCCTTCTACAATCGCCAGGAACGCTATTCCTGGGCCCACTTTTGGGCGTCGGTGAATCACCAGGCCCGAGCGGGGAACCGCTGGTGGGTGGTGGCTCTGGAAGCCCCTCTTGAGGCTCCGGAGGGGACGGGGATCGGCGCTTCGCGTCATATTCCGCGATGAGAAGCCCACAAGCTGGGCGACGT
Organism: Thermoflexus sp.; assembly: GCA_017743605.1. Taxonomy (GTDB): domain Bacteria; phylum Chloroflexota; class Anaerolineae; order Thermoflexales; family Thermoflexaceae; genus Thermoflexus. The sequence goes on from JAGHYO010000310.1 coordinate 221, forward strand.
CTTCCGTGCCGACCCCGACCCTCTCCTCTAAGAGTGCATCCGCTTGGGATTCCGCTTCCCCGCCTATCAACCAGTGAAGCAAAAAGCTGGCATCAAGGCAAACCGGTGAGCTCGGCCTCTCGTTCCTCCCGCATCTCCCGAACGATTTCCTCCGGCGATGGCACGGGTTCCCCTCGTCGCCAGGCCTAGATGCGCGCCCGCGTCTCCTGGACTTCTTTCAGCGTCTCCTCCCAAGGGGAGCGGAGCTAGGCCGCCTTTAAACGATAGTAATCTTCCACCGAGAGCATCACGATACAGGGCTGCCCATCCTGCTCCCCAATGATTGTCTCATGTCTCTCTGCTGCCTCACGCATCAATTCCTCAAAGCAAAGGCAAGCCTCAGCGATGTTGACCACGCGCTCCATTTGTTTCCTCTTAATCCGATATCGCAAGTTCACCGGGTCATCGATCCGCTGCGTCGCCGATCCAGTTGAAACTCCTCTTCAGGCACTCCATAACCTAGATAGGCCCCCGGGGTGAAGAAGCTAGGAGCGCCTACAGCAAAACCACCTTGCAGAGGTTCGGTCCCCCCTCTCAAATCACGTTGTATTCCGCGAGCGGCGGGGAGGCCATGAACCGTTCGTAACGCAGCGGGGCGATGTCCAGGGTGTGGGCCCGGCCGTCCAGGATCTCCTCCGCCATCAGCAGGCCAGCGATGGGTCCGTGCATCACCCCATGCCCGCTGAAGCCCGCCACCACATAGAAGCCCTCCACCCCCGGGATGCGCCCGAGGATGGGATGCGCATCCGGGGTCACTTCGTAGAGGCCGGCCACCCGGGTCCGCACCCCCGCCCCCTCCAGCAGCGGCATCCGCGCCACTGCTGCTTCCATATGGATCAGCTCCCATTCCAGATCCGGCTGCTCCCGGAAGCCCGAGGGCTCATCCCGGTTAGACATCCCGGTCAGGATCCCCTCCCCTTCCCGATGGAAATAAAGACTGCGGGCGAAGTCGATGACCATGGGGAAGTCCTCCGGGATCTCCGGGATGGGCGTGGTGACCAGATACTGACGCCGGTAGGGGCGGATCGGGAGGGACACGCCCACCATCTCGCCGATCTGCGCCGCCCAGGGCCCGGCGGCGTTGACCAGGACCGGCGCCGCGATCTCGCCAAGGGGAGTCATCACCCCCATGATGCGCCCGCCCTGCGTCCGCACGCCCGTCACCGGTGTGTCCGTCCGCAGGATCCCACTTCGGCGGCGGATCCCCACGGCGTAGCCGTTCACCAGATCCATCGGGCTGAGCAACCCATCCCGGGGGCAGAACGTCCCGGCGATCACATCGTCCAGGCGCATCATCGGGAGACGGCGGCGGACCTCCTCGCCGTCCAGCCACTCCGCGGGCACCCCCAGGCGGCGCTGGAGGGCCACCTGATCCCAGAAGACCGCCACATCCTCCTCCCGAGTGAGCAGGAAGAGATAGCCGCAGAAACGCATCACCAACGGCGCCCCGGGATCCTCGGCGAAGCGCTCCATCATTGCGATGCTCAGGAGGGAGAGGCGGATGTTGATCTCCGTGGCGAACTGATGGCGGAAGCCGCCAGCGGCCTTTCCGGTGGAGCCACAGCCGAAGAAGGGCCCCTTTTCCAGGACGACCACGCGGAGCCCAGGCTGCTTCTTGAGGAGATGATAGGCCGTGCTCAGGCCCATCACTCCACCCCCCGCGACCACCACGTCCGCTGTCGCAGGCAGCACCATCGTTTCCCCTCCATCCGCGGATTCACTGAAGGCCATGCCAGATCCTGCACCCAGCATCCCCACTCATTTTCCCCATAACCATGGCCAGAGGCCAGCCGCTTCGCAGGATCCACATCGAGATGGCTCCGCTTGCATCGACCGTCCCCGCCGGGATATAATTTGCTCAATTCAAAGGGACCACCAGAGCCCCCACCAGCGGAGCACGCAGATTCTGAATCGGGAGGGATCAACCATGCGCAGAGGCCTGTGGGGAATGTTGATCCTAGCGCTTCTCGCCAGTTATCTCCTCTTGTTCTCCTCAACCGGGGAGCGCTTCGCCAGCGCGTCGGCCAGAGAAGCAGCGCTGTCCAGCTCGCCCACGCCACCTCCTGTGGCAGCCCTCCGGACTCCTACGCGCCCGAGGCCCCTCGCGAGCCCGACCCGTGCCCTGCGACCCACCCGCACCCCACGACCCACTCGGACGCTCACTCCGGGAACCTCGGGGATCCGTCCTGCAGTTCCTCCCATGGTCCTGGCCAACTACTTCCCTTGGTATGATCCGGGGACCTGGTTCACGGGCTGCACCTCGGGCGGCGATCAGCCGCGGGACGGGGTTTATCATTCCGATGATCCTGGGGTGATCGCCCGCCACATCGGCCAGGCCCGCGCCGCTGGCATCGATGGCTTCGCCGTCCATTGGTTTGCCCCCGGCAACCGCACCGATGCCAACTTGGAGAAGGTGCTGAACCTCTCTCCCGAGGGCTTCCAATCCACGATCACTTTTCTCTATCACATCCTTCCTGAAGCGAATCAGCAGGGGGTCATCGACGCCCTGCGCTACGTGATGGACCGCTACGCCGCCCATCCCCGCTTTCTGCGTATCGCCGGGCGGCCGGTGATCCTGTTCAGCGACATGTATCGGGTCCCGGATCCCGCTGGCAACCGCCCCGCCTCCGACAGGGGCGTGGCCACCGCTGTGGCCCGCTGGGCGGCGATCCGGCAGGCGGTGGATCCGAACTACACGGCCTGGTGGATCGCGGAGGGCCTGCAGCCGGATTATCTCTCGGTCTTCGACGGGCTTTACGTCTACAAGATCGACCACGCCTGCTGCCCCAACGCCTATCGAGGGGCCGCGCGCTGGGCCGGATGGGTGCGGAACTGGGAGCTGCGGACCGGCCGGCCCAAGCTATGGGTGGGCACCGTGATGCCGGGATGGGATGACCTGAACTCTGCTCAGCCCCAATGCGCCGACCTACGGGTGGTCAGCGCCCCCTTCGCCCGGGACCGGGAGAACGGGGCGTATTACGCACGGACGTGGGAAGCGGTGCTGCCTACACGGCCTGATTTCATTGTGATCCACTCCTTTAACGAGTGGGTGGAGGGCTCCTACATCGAGCCCAGCGTCCGCTTCGGCGATCTCTA
>JAGHYO010000311.1 GCA_017743605.1 Thermoflexus sp.
ATGCTGGCCTGCATCCACACGTGTTCTTCGGGGGTGAGGTCCTGGGCGACCACGAAGGTGTGGCGGATCCAGTCGGGGAGCTCCCGGATGTGCTGGCAGGTGCCTTTGCGCAGGACCTCCTCGACGATCTGGGCGCGAGTCTCCTCGTCGAGGCCGGCCTCTTTGAGGGCGCGCATGAAGAGGGGGCTGACGTAGCGCAGCTCCAGGCGCCCTTCGGCCTCGTGGACGTAACGGATGTAGGCCAGGGCGAAGACCGGCTCGCACCCGTAGCCCTCGCATCCGGCGACGGTGGAGATGGTGTTGTGGCTCACGAACCCATTTGCGATATAAGCATGGGTTCCCGGAACCGACAGATCATAGGTCTCCCGCCATCCGCCATCCTCGATCGCCACGATCTCATCATAGAAAACAGGCTGCTCAACCGCTTGGACGAAGCGTTCGAGGCCTGCGTATGGAAGATCGGCTCGATGGCTCTGAACAAGGGCAATGGCGGCTTCTCGATGGGCAAGCCCGCGCTGTCGCCATCCCCAAACCCGTACGTGATCCCTTGTGGAACCGGCGATAGCGAGGAGCGAATTCTTCTCCCAATTGCTCATCGGGATTGCGTCCTGGAAGCAAGCGCGACGGACGTGTCCGTTCGAACCGGGCACGCGCAGACGTCGGAGAAGCCCCAGCTGTTGAACCAGCCGGCGTGTGGCCTCCGCATGAGCCGTTCGCAGACGATAGAGAGGCGCTTGGGAGATCCCTGTTTGCTGGACATCCGAATGGGTTAAAACGCCGAGGGCCAGAAGCATTGCTTTAACCTGATCGTGGAACTCCTGACAGGTTGTGCTCCAGGAGATCAGATGTCCCCGCTGGATCATCCCATCCGCGTCCAGCAAGCCTGCGAGAAAGGCCCCGTAGATCTGCGGATCGTTGGTCTGCAGGATCTTGATCGGAACGCAAGGCGGACAGCCTTCGCCGAAATGGCCAGAGCGGTCTGGGATCTTGTGAAAGCCGTTCTTCTTCCAGAATTCCACAAGGAGCTGCGAATGGATCTCCACGTGCCAGAGGCGCTGGCTTCGAGGATCCTGGAGCAAACAGGGCTCCACGCCGAATACCTCTTGGATCCGTCGGATCAACTCGTCTTTAAGTTCGGGATCGGAGACGCTGAGCCGCATCGATCGTTGCTTCAAGCTGCCGTCTCCCAGGAAGAATCCCACCAGGTATGCTAGCTCCGGAGTAATGTACAAAGGGAGCTGAACATCCGCGCGACGCAGGTCTTTATTCTCTGGAAGCTCCAGCCTCACCCTCTGAGGGGCGCCGATCATGCCGGCTACCAGCGGAATCCGCATTCCAGGTTTCAGTTCGTCCAGTCGTCGCCACACCCATTTGCCGTTCTCCCAGACCCGGATGCGATGGCCATCGGTTCCCTGGAGCGTGTATCCCCGCCGGGTGACCACCCGCAAGGTGTGGGCCACGCCGTTCACATAAAACTTCGTCGCCCGATGAGGTCCTCCTTCGGAGGCCACTACCCAATCCACATCCTGCCATTGCGGCCCAGTCGGATCTCCGAGGGCTTCGATGGGCAACAGGCCGCGATCCGTGACGATCATCGTCCCAGCGACCAGACAGCCGGTCGGCGCGACGGTGGTTTGAGCGGCGTTGCGGATGCCGTGACGGCGGATCCCCTCCACGATGGCGTTCCAGTCCAGCGGCGGCCGGCCCCCGTCGTGGGTGTAGGGCTTAAGGGGTTTCGGGGGCTCCCACTTGAGGTCCTCAGGATCATAGATGCTGCCCCGGATGGCCGGGAAGGGCCCCCGCTCCTTGGCCAGCTCGATGCTGGCCCGCATGGCGTGATAGCGGATGAACTCCACAATCTGGGCGGCGAACTCCTGGCCCTCCTCAGAGCCATAGCGGATCCGCAGGTGATACATGAGGTCCGCCAGCCCCATGAAGCCCAGGCCGATGCGGCGGGTCTTGAAGGCGGCCTCCTTCAACAGAGGGACGGCGGGCACGTACTGGTTGACCTGGACCACGTTGTCCAGGAAGCGGGTGGCCCACTCCACTGTCTCCCGCAGCTTCTCCCAGTCCACCTCTGCCTTGCCGTTCACGTATTTCACGTGGCGGGCCAAGTTCACCGAGCCCAGGCAGCAGTTCTCATAAGGCCCCAGCCACTGTTCGCCACAACCTCGGGAGACATATCCCTCTGTGATCCAGGTATCGCTCCGGGGCTCGTAGAGGTCATAGACCGTTTCGTAGCCGGCGAGCTCGATCTTCATCACCCGGGCGGCCCAGTTCCCGCCTGTGAAGTTGCAGCGTAGCGCCGCCTCTTCCAGCCGCCGCCTCTTCTCTGGATGACTGAGCGAGACTTGTTCAATAAACCGTCCCAAGCTGGCCCCGGAGATCACCACCTCATATTTCGCCTGCTCATGACGGATCTCCCGGCCGTTCAAAGCATGGCGCTTGCGAACAGTTCGATGGATGCGGGCGTGGACTCCGAACATGAGCAGGATCAGCCGAACCTGACGGGCCAGCTCCTCGCTGGAGGTATGGAATCGAAGGAGGGGGTGGTTGGAGGAGAGATCTACGCTTCCATCGGCGCTGAACAACCCGTCCAAGAGCCCTTCCAGGAACTCGCGGTTGCTGTTGATGTAAGCCAGAGGCAGACGCTTCTCCGGGCTTCTTGCGGGTGGCAGGAGCAGCGTGCGCACCCAGCCCGCGATGACACGGCCTGGCTTGGGATCCATCGTCGTGGACCGGGAGCCCGGGTTCACGTGGGTCACGAAGTGCGCGGTCCCTAGCTTCCCGAGGGCCTCCTCCAGCATGGCGTTCCATTCCTTTTCGTCTGCATGGGCGCTGATCCGGACCGCGTCGCGGGAGAGGGGGCGCTCGGCGTAGCCACCCTCCCCGATCAGGACGCCGATCAGGAATCCAAACTCCCGATCGCTCAGGTGAGGAGGCTTATCCGGAACCGGATTGTTCGGCATGCGCGCGGGGAACACCCGGATCCAATCGCCCGGCTTCAGCTGATCGACCCGACGAGGCTCATAGTGTTTTGTGCGCGAATCTCGAACGTGGAACTGATGAGCCGCGGTGACTTTGATTGCGCCTCCGTCTGAGAGAAAAACCCGATACACCGGGCGTCGCTCGTAGACTTCGATACGCTCCACCCGACCGGTCCCCAGGACCGTGCAGATCTCGTCCCCGACTCGGATCTCCGCCGCATACCGCCAGCCTTGCGGGGTGGCCACCAGCGTGTCCCCGGTCACGCACGGGTTGGTGGCCTCCAGGGTGTAGAGATGCGGGACCGGGTTCGAGCGGTTGGCGGTGTCCAGGAAGAGGACGCCGGGCTCGCCGTTGTG
>JAGHYO010000312.1 GCA_017743605.1 Thermoflexus sp.
TCCTCGTCCTCCCCCACCGGGTTCTCCAGGCTCAGGGGCTGCCAGGAGACCCGGAACATCCACTCCACCTTGCGAGGATCCACACCCAGCTCAGCAGCGATCTCCTCGACGGTAGGCTTACGGCCCAGGCTCTGCTCCAACTCGTGGGCCACCCGATACAGCTTGCGGATGCGATCGCTCATGTGGACGGGGACGCGGATGGTGCGGCTCTGGTCGGCGATGGCCCGGGTGATGGTCTGGCGGATCCACCAGGTGGCGTAGGTGCTGAAGCGGTAGCCCCGGCGGTAATCGAACTTCTCCACCGCCTTCATCAGGCCCAGGTTGCCCTCCTGGATGAGGTCCAGGAAGGGGACCCCGCGGCCCATGTATTTCTTGGCGATGCTCACCACCAGGCGGGTGTTGGCCTTGATCAAGTGCTCCCGGGCTTTGCGGCCCTCCTCCACCAGCTTCTCCAGCCGCGCCCGTTGCGGAGGGGTCACCCGCCGCGCCTCCCGCAACCGCCGGGCGGCCTGTTGCCCGCGGAACACCTGCCGGGCCAGCCGTACCTCCTCCTCGCTGGTCAGCAGGGGGACACGCGCCATCTCCTTCAGGTAGAGGCCGACCGTGTCGTCCACATCGATGTCCGCCAGGTCATCATCCTCTCCCAGGACCACGTCGCTGGTCTCGAAATGCTCCTCGTTCTCCTCTTCCTCTTCTTCTTCGATCTCCCGGAGAAACCGTTCCTCCTCCTCGATGTTGATCCGGGTGTCGTCGTAGAGCTCAATGCCCGCTTCCTGCAGCCAGAGGCAGACCTCATCCAGCTCCTCAGGGGATTCCTCCACCTCCGGATAGATCTCCAGGATGTCTGTGACGGTGAGATAGCCTTGTCGCTCCGCTAGGGACAGCAGCTCGCCAATCACTTCGTCGAAGCTCGCCATTGTCGCTCCTCTCCGCGCCTAGGGATCTCTCAGCGTCTCCTCCGGCTCCAGCGGCCCCGTTTACTCCTCCTGCGGGCGGAATGCCGCCAGAGCCGCCCATCGCGGGTCCGGCTCCTGCGCGCATCCGCACTCCCCCTCATTCAAGTTCTGCCCGCACTCCGGGCACAGCCCGCGACAGTCCGGCCGGCAGAGCACCCGCAACGGGGTGTTCAACAAGATGTGCTCCCGCAGCGGCGCCGTCAGGAACAGATAGCCATCCTCGGTCACCGCATAGAACGTCTCCCCCGGGATGTCCACGGGGGAGAGGAAAAAGACCTCCTCGAACTCGAAGGTCATGGGGAAGGCAACCGGTTCCATGCAGCGGGCGCACTGGGTATGGATCTGCGTGGCGATGGTACCGGAGGCCAGAAGCCGACGGTCGGAGCGGACCAGTTCGATCTGGCCGCGCAGGTAATCGACCTCCACACCGTATCCCAAGTCCCCTGGTCCCTCCTCCAGGCCTAGCACCATGCGGCTGCCCACCGGCGCGCTCACCAGCGCGCCCACCCGATAGCGTAACAGTTTCATGGGTCCCTCCCCGGGCAGGCCATCCAGTCGATGGCCTGCGTCCGTTTTGGGGCAGGTTGGCAAAACCTGCTGCGCTGATTATAGCACACCGCTGAACCCCCCGTCAAGCACAAGAGGAGTTTCATGCATCCTCCGAGATGAAAGCATAGAACAACCGGTGCCCTTTTTGCTATAAATTTCCAGATAGACGAGATCCGAGTCCAAATTATCGTTCAGGTGTAACATTTAGCGCGGGCTTGAGTGAGGTTAGGAGAAAAGAGATGTTGCGGAAGATAGGGAGGTAGGGCTCAAGGAGTGCGGGAGCCCGGTCCGATGCCCGGGGGGCCAAAGCGGAGGCGGTCGTAGGCGGCGAGGGTCTCCACCACAGGGCGACGCTGGCGGGCGGCCTCTTCCTCCTGGAGCCGACGGCGGTAGGCCTCCATCCGACGGGTGATCTCCTGTTGCACCTGTCGGGGCCTTCCAACATAACGCAGGTAGAAATCCCCGCCGGGGATCCGAACCAGCACGTGCCCGTAGCCGAGGACGCGGGCCAGCAAGGAAGGGATCGTATACTCCACGCTCTGGATGCGATTCAGGTTGGCCGTCTGAGTCTCCTCCCGCATGAGCGCCGGCAAGCGCTGGGAGAGGATCAGCTGGCTGGGGGTCAGGATGTATTCGTCGTTCCGCCAGTTCTCGTAGCGCCACCACCACCAGACCGCCAGCAAGATCCCGGCCAGGATCAGCGCCCCCCAGCGGATCTCCGGCGCAAGGCGGTCTATCGGCCACACATGGTGGAGGTGGAGCAGCCAGCCCAGGATCCACAGCCCGGTCGCCAGGGGCGGCCCCCAGAGCAGGGAGCGGATCAGAGCTACCCAGTGCTTGCGGTAGATGATCCGATCCCCTACTTCCTCACGGATAGAGGGAAAGAGATAGCGAAGCACGGCCCGCAGGATCAGGAGGAGTCGGCCCCACCCGCCTGGCGGGGGCGCTGGCGCTGGGGCGGGCTCCGCTTCCGCCGAAGCAGGCTCTAGGCCCAGGCGACGACGCAGCTCCCGCTGCAGGCGGTAACGCTGGCGGGCCTGCTGTAGCGCCCGCAGCCGGTCCAGCTGCTCGTAAATCAGCCGGCGGATCTCCTCGGGTTGCGGGACGTTAACGAAGCTCACCCGGCCGGTGAAGGCCTCCACCTCGAGGTCCCCGAAGTCCAAAAGGTACGGGCTGGCCAGCGGGGTGCGCCGCAGGATCTGCACCCCCTGCACCTGCTCCAGTGGCATGTCCCGCCGGGCCTCTGGCCCCGGAAACACGTAGAGCCATCGCTCCCGCTCAATGTGGATGATGCGCCGGGTGGTGAGGATATACTGGTCATCCCACCAATTCCACACTTGAGCGCCTATGAGGATCAATGGGATCGCATTGAGGAAGAGGGCAGACCGCCAGCCCAGCTGGACGGTCAAGAAAGCGGTGATCACAATGAAAACCAGCAGCAGGGCTGTCGGAAGGAGAAGGACCGGGATCAGGCTGATCCAGTGGGGGTGGATGGCCGCCAGCACCTGCTCGTCGGCTTCCAGCCAGGGGAAGCGGGGCGCCCGCAGCCGGGCCTCCACGTCCGGTGGGATCTCCAGGCGGTGAAGGAGGCCCGGCCGCTCGGCGAGGAGCGCCTCGAACGCCGCCCTCTCCAGCAGCCAGCCCTCCACCCGGGTGATGGCTATCGCCGTCACATCCCGGAGCTCATCCAGGAAGAGGGCATGGGCCCCGATCCCCTCCCCCGGCTGGAGATGGCGGACCAAGCGCTCGACGCCGTCGGCGTCGATGCGCAGCAGGGCCAGGCGCCCGGCGCGCAGGATGAAATAGGCCGGGAACCGTTCCCCCTC
>JAGHYO010000313.1 GCA_017743605.1 Thermoflexus sp.
TGGCCTTGAGGGCCTCGGCCACCTGGAAGAACTCATCGAAGGTGGTGGGGGGCTGTAAGCCTTGCTCATCGAAAATCTTCTTGTTATACCAGAGGACGTTCCCCCGATGGACGTTGACGGGGACGGAGTAGATCTTCCCCTCATAGCTGACCAGGTCGATCAGCTGCTTGGGGAACTTGTCCGTCCATCCCTCGCTCTTCCACAGATCCGTGATATCCTCCATGTAGTCCGTCTTCACCCAGGTATCGATCAGCTCCGCCCCCCCGTGGACCTGGAACGAATCCGGCGGGTCGCCGCCTAGCATGCGGGTCTTCAGCACGGCCTTGGCCTGGGCGCCGGCGCCGCCGGCAACGGCGGCGTTGATGATCTCCACGCCCGGATATTTCTGACGGTAGACGACGAACATCGCCTCCAGCCCCTCCGCCTCCCCACTCCCTGTCCACCAGGAGAAGATCTCCAGCTTCTTGGCCGGGGCAGGGGTGGCGGATGGGGCGCAGGCGACCAGAAGCAGAGCGAGGATCAGGGACAGCGTCACCCAGAGGGACCGGCGATAGGGCCGAGACATGACGACCTCCTCTCTCCAGCAGGCAAACCTTATGGGCCGGGGGGAAACCGATGGCGCTCCGGATCTTTACCTGATTCTAAATTTTAAGCAGAGAAGAAGGGCTGTCAAGCTATCGCCCCTGCGCTGCATTCATCCCCTCTCTTACCCTCCGGACCTAGGAGGTCATGAGAATTGTGCGGATATCGCTGCGCCCGGCGCGTGCGTTCTCTCCGCCATGCCAGACGCATCGGTTTACCTGACCACCCGGCGTGGCCGCTTCACCGCCCAAACGCCTATCGGTCCGTCGACGCGCCCTAAGCCCGCGGGATCCTGAAGCCTTTCATCCGGCTCTGCCGGCAGAGCGGGAGAAGGGTTCCGCATTATGATAGAATTGCGAGAGAGCGAATTCCCATCCCTCGCCGGAGGGGGCTTCGATGGCAGGGCACAGCAAGTGGGCGAACATCAAACACCGCAAGGCGGCCGTGGACGCCAAGCGTGGGCAACTTTTCAGCCGCCTGACCCGAGAGCTGATCGTCGCCGCCCGGGAGGGAGGGCCCGACCCGGAGTTGAACTTGCGCTTGCGGCTGGCCATCGAACGGGCCCGGGCGGCGAACATGCCCAAGGAGAACATCGAGCGAGCCATCCGGCGCGGCGCTGGATTGGAGAAGGGAGCGGAGCAATTCGAAGAGCTGCTCTACGAAGGCTACGGTCCCCACAGGGTGGCCATTGTCGTGCGGGTGCTGACGGACAACCGGAACCGCACAGTGGCCGAGCTCCGCCGGATCTTCTCCCGCCACGGCGGGAGCCTGGCGGAATCGGGCGCGGTGATGTGGAACTTCGAAAAGAAAGGCTACATCGCCATCCGCCCCGACGGCCAGGACCCCGAGCGCATCTTCGAGATGGCCATCGATGTCGGAGCGGAGGACGTGGAGATCAGCGAGGACCTGGTGGAGATCTACACGGCGCCGGAGGACCTCCAGGCCGTGCGCCAGGCCCTGATAACGGCCGGCCTCACCATCGACAACGCCGAAGTCACCATGCGGCCTCGGACCCGGGTGACCCTGGACGATCACGCCACCATGGCCGTGATGTCCCTAGTGGACGCCCTGGAGGAGCTGGACGATGTCCAGCAGGTCTACTCGAACCTGGAGATCTCCGACGAGCTGATCCGTAAATACGAGGCCCAGGCTGCCTGATGCGGGTGCTGGGGATCGATCCGGGAATCGCAACCACCGGCTACGGTCTGGTGGAAGAGCGGGAAGGGAAACTGGAGGCTCTCGCCTACGGCGACATCCGGACGCCTGCGGGGGATCCGCTTCCGCAGCGTTTGAGCCAGCTCTATGAGGCCATCTGCTTTCTGATCGAAGCCCGTCGCCCGGATGCCGCGGCCGTCGAGCGGGTGTTCTTCGGGCGCAACGTCACCACCGCTTTCGCCGTCGGGCAGGCCCGCGGGGTTGCCCTCCTGGCCCTGGCCCAGGCGCAGATCCCCATCTATGAATACACCCCTGCGGACGTCAAGCAGGCCCTGGTGGGATGCGGGAGCGCCCCTAAGGCCCAGATCCAGGCGATGGTCCGTATGCTCCTCCGCCTTCCGGAGATCCCCCGCCCGGACGACGTGGCCGATGCCCTGGCGGTGGCCATCTGTCACCTGAACCATGCCCGCCTCGCTGCACTGTGCTGAAGCCGAAGGATCCGGCCTGCGAGGCCGCCCACGGGCCCTCGCCTCCGGAGCGGAGCATGATCGGCGCGATCCTGATCGTGGATGATTGCCTGACCAAGCCCGATGCTCCCCAGGAGCTGCTGGCCCGGATCGCGGTGGCGGAGCGCCTGGCTGCGCTGCGGGCCGGGTTCCGCGGGATAGCCACCCTTCGACTCGCTCCTTATTCCTTCTTCTAAACCGCCACGCTCCAAGCGGGCTCTGTGGAGCTGGGCGGGCTGGAGACGCCGGGCTTGGCCGCTGGAACCATTATTCGGAGAGGCGATCCGGGAAGCGCTTCGCCTCGCCGATCTGGCCCCGACGGGGATGCGGCGGATCACAGAGACAGCCTGCGCCGCGCTGACCCGGCCTACGCCTACACGCCCCTGGGCGCCTCCCGCTCGCATCGCGGGGCGCCACGCCCGAGAGCTCCTCGGGGGCGAACGGTAGCCTGCGCGGCGAAGATGCAAAACACATAAGGAGGGAGAGGATGCTCATCCGGGTGCGGGGGATCGTGGAAGCCATCGGAAAGGATTGGGTCCAGCTGGATCTGAATGGCCTGGGGCTGCAGGTGTATGTGCCCCCCAGCGTGTTGGCGCAGGCCCGCCGGGGGGAGCCCTTCACATTGCACACGAGCCTACTGGCCCGGATGGAAGGCCATGGCATCACGTTCACCCTCTACGGGTTCGCCGATGAGGAAGAGCGAGAACTTTTTGAGCAACTGCTCACGGTGAACGGGGTAGGGCCGCGAGCGGCCTTAGCCCTTCTCAGTCTTTCTGCCTCGACATTACGGGCCGCCATCGCCCAGGAGCAGGTGGAGACCCTGCGGAGGGTCCCTGGCATCGGCCCCAAGACCGCCCGTTCCATCATCCTGCATCTCAAAGATCGAATCGGCGCGGTCCCGGCCCCCGGCGCCCCAGCCGCGCGCCCCGACGACACGGAGATCATCGCCGCCCTCACCGCCCTGGGCTACAGCGTGGTGGAGGCCCAGGCCGCCCTCTCCCAGGTCCCGTCGGACCCGAACCTGCCCCTGGAGGAGAAGATCCGCCTCGCCCTGAGCTACTTCGCCCGCCGGCCGGGACGGTAGC
>JAGHYO010000314.1 GCA_017743605.1 Thermoflexus sp.
CAGCTCCCTCGCCCGCTACGTCCGCCCCTGGTCCGGCCCGCCCCCCCGGGAGATCCGCGAGCACATCGCCGACCCCCTCGGGCGGCCGTATCTGCCGGGCTCCTCCCTCAAGGGGGCGATCCGCACCGCCCTGGCCTTCGCCGCCCTCCGGGCGGCCTCCCCGGCCCAGCGCCAGGCCTGGCTGGATGCGGTGGCGCGAAGGGCCGAGGAGGCCCGGAAATCCGGGAGCCGGGCCAGAGAGTCCGCCGACGACCCCCTGATGCAGGCGCTGATGGGGAAAGAGCCTTATGAGGACGCGCTGCGGGCCCTGCGGGTCTTCGACAGCGGGCCCGCCCCTTTCGACGCCCTGGACGTCGGGCGGATCCGGGTGGCGGTCCACGAGCCCAACGGGGCCCTGAGCTGGCTCCAGGCGCCGGGGAAACACGTCGCGGACCCCGGGCAGGCCTTCGAGATCGTGGCGGAGATCCTCCGGCCCCATCCCCGGGCCGCCCTGCGGGTGGAGGTGGAGGCCGACGCCTTCCTGCTCGAGCGGGACGTCCTGGGGCCGGAGGAGCGGCGGGCGCGGGTCCGGGAATGGGCGCGCGCCTGCAACGCCTTCGCCCGACACATCGCCGAGGGGGAGCTGCGCTTCGGGGAGCGCCTGGGCCTGGCGGCGTGGGCCGCCTTCTATCGCCGCCTGCGGACGCAGATGGAGTCGGAGCCCCAGGCGATCTACCTGAACCTGGGCTGGGGAGGCGGCTGGCGGAGCAAGGCGGCGGCCGAGGCCATGGGGGCGGAGGCCGTGGGCCGGCTGCGGCGCCTCTTCCACCTGGGCAAGGGGGATCCCTTCCCCAAAACCCGGCGGGTGCTCTTCGAGGACGGAAAGCCCACCCTCCCCCTGGGATGGATCCGCCTGATCCCGGAATGAGGCCGGGCGCGCCCGGCCTTTTCGCGTCCGTGGAAGGAGGAGGCCCATGGCGTTGCTGATCCTGTGCAACATCGGCGCGCGGGACGTGATGTGGGAGGATCAGGAGATCCGGCCGGCCCGCGAGGGAGGCGAGCGCCTCCTTCGGGAGCTGGAGAAAGATCCCGGGCAGGCGGCGCGGCTGCGCTTCCCCATCCTGGAGCCGTGCCTGCGCCATCTCCTCTCCCGCCATCGCGCGGAGCGTCCCTGGCAGGTGATCCTCTTCGGCACCGATCAGCCGGATCCCAAGCACCGCGGCTCCGACACCCTGCATTTCGCCGAGATCATCGCCCGCCATCTGCCGGGGCGCCTGCGGGAGGCCGGGTTCCGGGAGGACTTCCGGGTGGAGGCGCGGCGGATCGAGGGCATCAACCCCGCCCTGTATGACGAGGCCTTCGAGGCCTTCGGGCGCCTCCTGCCCCCGCTCCCGGAAGGGTTTCAACACGCCTACGTCATCCTGGCGGGCGGCACGCCGGCCTGCAACATGGGGCTGCTGCTGCAGGGGATCCGCCGCTACCGCGAGCGGCTGCGGGCCCTCTATCCCCCTTACGGCGGGGAGCCCCACGAGCTGCGGGTCGGCCACCAGATCCTTCAGGCCTTTCAGGAGGCGGCCATTCGGGATCGGCTGCAGGAGGGGGATTTCGCCCGCGCCAAGGCGCTCCTGCGGGACCTCGGGGCCCCGCCGGGCCTGATCGCCCTGGCCGCCTACGCCGCCCGGCGGATGGAGTTCGACTTCGAGAGGGCCCGGGAGGCCCTGGATCAGGCGATGAGGGAAGGGGATGCGGCGACCCGGGACTTCATCCGGCAACGGCTGCTCCACGATCTGGATCCCCTGCTCGGGCCGGGGGATCCTCCGCGTCGCTGGGAGGCCCTGCTGCGGGAGCTCTTCTGGAACGCCCGGGCGGCCTATCGGAGCCACCGCTACGCCGACTTCCTGGGCCGCGTCTACCGGTTCCAGGAGGCCCTCCTCCGTTATCTGGTGGAGACGCTTCTCGGCCTCCCCACCGACCTCGCCCGGGAGGTCCGGGAGGAGACCCGCCGGCGCTGGGAGGAGGGGATCCGGGGGAACCCGGCGCTGTTGCGCTTTCTGGAGCAGCAGGAGGTGGAGGGGCAGCCCCTGGACTGGCGGCAGATCTCCCGGCCGACTTACAAAGCCCTGCTCGCCTTCGCCATCGAGAAGGGCGGGACGGACGCCGAGGGCCGTCCGCTGGTCCCCGAGGGAGAGCGAGGGCGCTACCAGGCGCTGCTCAAGCAGGTGAACCAGCTCGATCCCCTGGTGGAGCGGCGGCATCGCACCATCATCGGCCACGACTTCGTTGGGGTTTCGGAGGAGGACCTGCGCCGCCACTATGCCCCGCGAGAGGGAGAGAAAGTGCTCGATCCGGTGGAGGGGCTGGCGCGCATCCTCCGGATGCTTCATATCGACACGCGGGACGATCCGTATTCCGCCATCGCGGACTTCATCCAGAGGCGGCTGTCTGAGGAGTAGGGGGGCACGCCCATATCCGATCCCGTTCGGCCCGGCCATGCCGATGCTTTATCTCACCGAACAGGGCGCGGTCCTGGGACGCGAGGGGGACCGCCTGGTGGTGCGCAAGGGGGAGGAGGTCCTCCTCAGCGTCCCGGCTTTCAAAGTGGAGGGCGTATGGGTCTTCGGGGGCGTGCAGTTGACGACCCCGGCCATCGGGCTGTTGCTGGCCCAGGGGATCGAAGTGTGCTTCTTCACCGTGGAGGGGCGGCTGAAAGGGCGCCTGACGCCGATCCTCTCGCGGAACGCCCTGCTCCGGCTGCGGCAGTTTGAGCGCTATACGAACGAGGGGTTTCGGCGGGAGATCGCCGCGCGGATCGTGGCGGCCAAGCTGGAGAACGCGCGCCGCCTGCTGATGCGCTATGCCCGTGCGTATCCGGGGCCGGGCTGGGAGCGGCCGCTGCAGGCCCTGGAGCGGCGGATCGCCCAGGCCCAGGAGGCGCCGGACCTGGAGACGCTGCGGGGGATCGAGGGAAGCGGCACCGCAGCCTACTTCGAAGCCTTCCGCGAAATGATCCGGGGGGAGCTCCGTTTCGAAGGCCGTCATCGGCGCCCGCCTCGGGATCCGGTGAACGCCATGATGTCTCTGGGATATGCCCTGCTGACCGGGGAGATGATCGGCAAGATCGCGGCCTGCGGGCTGGATCCTTACCTCGGGTTCTATCACGAAGTGCGACATGGGCGCCCGGCCCTAGCCCTGGATCTGGTGGAGGAGTTCCGGCATGCGGTGGTGGATCGGCTGGTGCTGAGCCTGGTGAACCGACGGGCCTTCCGCGCTGAAGACTTTGAGGAGCGGGAGGAAGACGGAGCGGTGCTGCTGCGGCCGGAGGCCCTGCGGCGATATCTGAC
>JAGHYO010000315.1 GCA_017743605.1 Thermoflexus sp.
CTGCCGCTCCGGATGGCCATCCCGGTAGAGGGGGTCGTCGCCATCGCCCCGGCCCCCGATGGACGCCTATCGCTGTTCACGGCGAACGGCCAGACCGGGCTTCTGGATCCCCGGACCGGGGAGATCGCGGAGGGGCTCCCCACCCCGTCGAGGGTGGAAGAGCTGGTCTTCTCCCCGGACGGCCAGGCCTTCGCCCTGCGGACCGGGTCGGAGATCCGCGTGTGGGATGTGCCGGGGGCGCGAACCCGTTTCACGTTGCCGATCCAGGAAGAGGTGCGCCGCATCGCCTTCTCCCCCCAGGGAAGCTTGTTGCTGGTCGGAGGCGAGCGCACCCTGAGCGGTTATTACGTGGAGACGGGACGGCGGGCTTTCGCTTTCGATCTCTACGGGCCTGCGGATCAGTTCATCATGACGCCCGACGAGCGGCTGATCTTCCAGATGACCGATCGGGCCTCTGATCTCGAGGTGTGGGACGCTTACACCGGGGAGTGGTGGGGCTCCCTCGAGTTCGATCCCCTCACGGCCATCGCCCTCTCCCCCGACGGGCGCCTCCTAACGGCGGCGGAGAACGAGATGCGGCCCATTGAGGGCGAGGGCTATGAAGGCCCCTTCCCGACCCGCGTCGCCCTGTGGCGGGTCTCCATCGATCCGGACCGGCGAAAGGTGCGTCTGGACCTGCAGGAGGAGCTGGGGCTGCAGCCGGAGATGGAGGGGAAGTTCCCGCTGCCCTTGAAGGCGCTGCAGTTCACCCCCGATGGCCGGCGGATCGTCGGGCTGGCGGACTGGGTGGGGGAAGGGAACATGAACGGCCGGCTCTACGTCTGGGACGCCGCGAGCGGGCGGATGATCGGACGGGCGGTCCTCCCGCCGCGCCCCTTGCGGATGGCCTTAATGGAGGAGGGGCGGTCGGTGGCCGTCCTCATCGGCTATATGACGGGCGTCGAGGTTCGCATCTACGAGATCCCGGGACGTTGATGCGGGGGAGGCGAGATGCGGTCCGCGTGGATGGAGCTGCGCCGGACGGCGGCGGACGCTCTCCACACGTTCATCCTGGCCCCCCAGCGGAGCGGCGTCGGCCTGCTAACGGATCTCCTCCGCATGGGGCCGCGAGGGTGGGCCTGGCTTCTGTTGCTGTTCGCCACCCTGGGGACGGCCTTCGTTTTCACTCTCCCGGGGGTGGGCCCGCAGGTCCGGGACGGGCTCGCCCATCCGGCGGGGATCGGGCTGCTCACGCTGTGGATCGCCTTTCTCTGGACTCTGCTGACGGCGACGGCGGGGGATCTGCCGGCGGCCTTCCGGCTGCCGGTCGCGGTCTACGGCCTGTTCTACTTCGGCCTGCCGCTGTTGGCCGGGGCCTCGCCGCTGGTGCTGGCGCCGACGCTGGCCCTTCTCCTGTTCGAGCGGACCCATCCCCGCTCCGCCCTCGCGGGCTGGCCCGGGCGGATCCTGTGGGCGCTGGCCCTGGCCCAGTTCCCGCCCCATCCGATCCATCCCTTCCCGCTCAGCCTGGGGCTCAAGGCGCTGCTGGGGATCGGGCTGATGAGCCTTCCCTTCTGGCCCTCGGTGCGGATCTCCCGGATGGCGCGGGGGGGCCTGCTGGCCCTGGGCCTGACGATCCCCTATCTGGCCGCCTGGGGGAGCGGGCCGGCGGCCACCGGCGAGGGGATCCGGCAGATGCTCGCCGGGGCGTGGGGCCTGAGCGTCCCGGTCTGGCTCTGGCTGGGGGCCAATCTGGTGGAGGAGGGGGGGCGCCTGGGCCATTTCTGGAGCCGCCGGATGGAGCTCCTGCGCGCCCGCCCCCATCTCTTCGGGGCGCTCCCCTTCCTGACCCTGGCGCTGGGCGCGCTGGCGCTGCCGGCCTTCTGGCCCGAGCTGGGGATGCAGGGGTTGGCGCGCCCGGGACTGTGGGCTCCCTTCGCGCTGTATCAAGGGATCTGGCATGCCCTTCGGGGCTGGCCTCCGGACGCCTATCTGGCGGGCCGGACGGCCGTCGGGGTCCTGTTCGTCCTGGGGGTGGCCGGCCTCGGGATGCGGCGGCGGATGGCGGCGGGGGCCTTCGCCCAGCGGTATGTCGCCCTCCTCATCGGCACGGTGGCCTTCCTGTTCGCCTTCTACCAGGCGTTCTTCGAGATCGTGGACCTGGAGCTGCCCCAGCAGTGGTGGCCGCTGCTTCTGATGATGGTGGCCTGGACGTGGGAGCCGTTGAAGGGTCTGCAGGAGCTGCGGGAGGAAGCGGAGGATCTGCTGGAGTGGATCATCGCGGCCGGGCTGTTGTTGCTCACCGCCGTCATGGCCCGGCAGCTCGAGGATCCGGAGGGGCTGGTTCGGAACACCGCCCTGTGGCCGTTGCTGGGCGCCATGGCCTGGGGCTTCCCCTACCTGCTGTTCACCGCCCTGCAGGCCGCCCGGGGCGTGGAAGGGGAAGGGACCGTCTCCCCGGTCCGCCCCTTCCTGTTGGGCTATGGCCTGATGCTCCCGCTGGCCTCGCTGCTCCCCCTGGAGGACCGCTTTCTGCCGCCGCTGGCCTTCTTGCTGGGGAGCCTGCTGCTCCCGCCGCCGGAGGGCTCGCGGACCGATCGATGGATGCACGGGGCGTGGATCGGGTTGGGGGCGGTGGCCTTTCAGGTGGCGCCCTGGATCCTGCCCCTGCCGGTCCTTCCGCTGGCGGGGGAGTGGCTGGAGCGCCTCTACCGCCGGACCCCCCTGGAGTTCCTGAGCGCGGTCTATTTCATCCGGGCGGCGGGAGCGCTGCTCGCGGCCCTTCCCCTGGCGATCCGAACGGGCTCCGGATGGCGCGGGCGGATCGGCGGGCTCCTCGGCGCGCTGCTGTGGGGGCTCTGGTCCGCCGGCATGCCCTGAGGCCGCATCCTCCGGTTCACAGCCTGTTCCCAGGGGCGGGGGAAGATCAGGTGCGAGGGGCTGGGAGATCCGGATCTCACGCCGGGAGGCTTCGATGGCTGGGATCGAACCGGTGTCGCATCGGCGGCTCGTGCGCGTCTACGTGGTCCAGGTCTTCCAGGACCCGGATGGGGCGGTCTACGGCCGGGTGACGGAGCCGGCCACCATGCGCCAGTGGGTTTTCCGCAACCTCGCGGATCTGCCGCGGATCCTGGGGCAAGCCGCGGAGGGTCCCCCAGAAGCGCCTCCGGGGAAGTGATCCGGTAGTGGCTCCGCCCCGGAAGGGAGCTCGCCGGTCGGAAGGGGGCCATCGTCCGGGCGGCTCGATGGACGGGGCGCCGCAAGCGCCGCCGGACGATGGCCCCGGATGCGTTCAGGGCCGTGAGCCCTCAAGAACTGCCTCTGGAAAGACTCCCGCTT
>JAGHYO010000316.1 GCA_017743605.1 Thermoflexus sp.
GTCGGCAGCGTCAGATGTGTATAAGAGACAGGCCCAGACCAGCACCCGCGACTCCTCATCGGCGCGCAGCTGCAGCTTGTCCGGGTGGCTGCTCCCCAACATCTGAAGGGCGGACCAGTCCAGGTTCGGATCCAGGGTCATGGTCACCACCACCGTTTCGGCCTCCGCCGTCGCCGTGGCCACGTTCTCGAAACGGATGGTGAACATCAACGCTTGAGACGGATCAATATAAACCCGGCTCGGCAAACCCTGGATATCGTTCGGATCCCAGGAGGCCCGCAACGGCTCCGACCGGCTCCCGCCACAATCTGGTGTCGCGGAGGTTCGCGGAGGGCCCACACCGCTCACGACATGTTCAGCAGCGTTGGAAAACGCAATCGACTGCCTCCCATTATTCAGGACTTCGACATTCACCGGAGGAAGTTGATCAATCACACGCTTCAACGCCTCAGTATATTTTGGATTCAGTTGACCTTCAGGAGTAAGTATTGGTATATCGCCAAGACTTTTCCCGGTCACAGGATCAACCAGCTTATTGAGCGGGTTATTGCTATCGAAGAAATGCCTCGTATATTCGTGCGGACCAGCGCCCATAATTATGTTACCCCACTCATCTCGCATGGGCTGCTCGGTGTTCCGATCTATCACTGGCTTGCCTGACCCACCGTATCCCATGTGCGGCTCTGTAACAATTTTCTTCCCAATCACATTGCCGTATTGATTCGTAATCTCGATTTCGGCCACCTTTCGCTCGCCATAATGGAAGATATTTACATCATAATATTCGTCGCCAACTTTCACGATCTTGCTTAATCCAAGACGAATCGGCTCGGCTGAATTGCCGCTCAGAGTGAGCTTATACTTATTCCACAACAAGATGTCCCGCCGACCCGGTTCGCCCTGGCCGAATTTGATGCTTTGCGATAGATTCGGATTCTTCCCCGTCAACCGGGTTATCGCCCCATCCACCCGTTGCAGCGTGTTCAACGCCGCCTGAGCGCTCGAATCCAGGGTAGAGGCAATCACCTTGTAGTTCGATCGGCCGAATTGGATCAGACGCTGGTTTACATTATGCGCCAGGACTGCCAGTCGCTCAGAACCGCGGATCTTGATGGGCACGCGCAGTTTAGGGAAGGGCACAGCTATGGATGCGATATTGCCAGCCGCACGACCCCACTCCACAGCCATCCGAATGTAGGGATCCTGGCACTCCAAATCCGGAACCGGATTCAGCCTGACGAGACCAAAGGTCAACCCTTCCACAAGGCCGGCCCCTACGGCCTTGGCAGAAGCCTCCATCGTCTCCCAGCCCTCATACGAGAACATCTCTTTAAAGGTGAGCCCCCATAACTTCAATTCGTCCCAAAGGCCACCGCTGTATTGCAGCGTGCCGATCCCGGCCGGACGGGCCATGCCCGTCGATCCCTCCAGCACCCGCTCAAAGTTCAACTCTACATACGGCGGCAGGGCCTCCCTACCCCCGAAGGCCTCATACCAGGCCGGCAGAATCGCCTGCATCGGCGCCTGGATCAGGACCGAAGCCAGAACCGGATTCCGGATATACAGACGCTCCCACCATTCAAGGCCCCGCGCGCGCTGCCAGTTGATCAAATCGATGAACCGTTGCTCGTAATGGCCCTCCAGCATCATCCAGCCCGCCATCATCAGCAGCGTCAGCCGCTCCGGCGTCTGGTCGTCCATCTCGGCCCGCAAGAGCTCCCAGCCCTCCACCGTCGTCATCCCGAGCAGCTCGCTATACATAAACAGGGGCGCTCCCAGGCGCAGCTGGCCCGGCGCATCCCCCACCGCCTCCCACGGGATCCGGAACCACACCGTCGCCGTCCGCGTATCCCCCGGCTCCACGCGAATGGCGTAAAGGGCCAGGTTGCCCTCCTGCTTCACCACCTCCACGCCCCCGGCGGCCGCCGTC
Source organism: Thermoflexus sp. (assembly GCA_017743605.1). GTDB lineage: Bacteria > Chloroflexota > Anaerolineae > Thermoflexales > Thermoflexaceae > Thermoflexus. Next base: position 1,931 of record JAGHYO010000316.1, read on the forward strand.
ACCGTGATCACCTGCGTCCCCGTCGGCGTCGTCGCCATCACCAGCGCCACCCCCGGGGCCGTCCCCGCGTTCGTCACCCGCACCTCAAAGGGCAGAAGGAAGCCCGGCCGGGGGCGTGCCGGAGGCTGCGATTCCACCACCATCACCGGCATGTAGGGGAACACATACAGCGGGAAGCGGCGCTCCTCGCCGCCCTGCCGCACCACCACGTCCCACAGGCCGCTGAGCCCGCCCATGTTCACCCGGACGCGCAGCTCCTCCTCCGAAACCCGGATCACCGATTCCGGATCCACCCGCTCCGTGTCCGAGATCACCTGCTCCAGCCACACCTGCGCCCCGCTCGTGAAGCCATACCCGTAAAGGGTCAGCGTCTGGGTCAGCCCGGGCACCGCCAGGATCTCCTCCGGCTGAACGCTGGCGATGCCCCAGGCGGTCAGGTTCACCGAGAAGGCCCGCTCCGGCCCCGTCCCCATCCCGATGCCGTCAAAGGCCGTGACCCGAATCGTGTAATCCCCGGGCGGCAGCGCGCGGGTCAGGGTCAGGGTGGCCGTCACCCCCTCGCTCGACTCAATCCGATAGAACCCCCGATCCCAGCCCGCCGGGCTCTCCACCTGGTCATAGACCGCCACCACCGTCCCACCCTGCCGGATCTCCGCCCGCAGATAGATCACGTCCTGGATGAAGGTCGTCCCGGTCAGGGCGTCGGTGTCCGTGACCCAGATCCGAAACTGCAGAGGCAAGGCGTTGAAGGTGAAGCCGTCGGCCGCCGGATTCACCACGAAAGCCTGCGGGGGCTGATTCTCCGGAATGAAGACGCCGGCCACCCGCAGCCAGGGCTCGAAGTCCCCCCCGTCGCTCACCCGGTCCCCCAGGCCCATGGGGTTCCGGGAGGGATGATACGGGCCCGTGGGATGGCCCCACGCCTGCTGGCGGGCGTTCACCGTCCGGGCAGGGGTGTCATTGCGGATCCCGAAGCCGGCGTTGCGATAGAAGAGGTTGCCCCGAAGGATGGGCTGGCTGTTCGAGGTCACCAGGCCCGGCCCGCCGTTGAGGTAGATGGCGTTCCCGGCCAGCGTAGGGGCGCTGCCCGCCACATACGCCCCGGCGCCTGCGTTATGGTGGATGCGACAATCCTCCACCACCACGTTCGAACTCTCAATCCACAACGCCGCATAGCTGTTAGCACCCGCCGAGTTCACCACACACCGCCGCATCACCCCCGAAGAACCACTCACAAACCGAATGTAATACCAGCGCCCCGGCGCCACCGTCGTCGTGCTCGCCGTAGTAAACGTAATCGGCGCCGTCGCCGTCCCCGTTACAACCAGCCGCCCATTCACCTGCAAATACACATAGTCCCCAAACCGCACC
>JAGHYO010000317.1 GCA_017743605.1 Thermoflexus sp.
CCAGGTCTCCGATGCCGTCCCCGTTCGTGTCCGCAAAGCTGCGGGGGTAGATCTGATAGAACACGGCCTTCTGCCACCAGCGCAGGGATGTCATCGGGCAACCTCCGCGCCTCGGTCTGGGTTCCAGCGCCCCGGGGAGGGGGGCGAAACGGTCGGCCTCCTGTAACGAGTGAGGGATTTTATTCGGGTGAAGGCGGATCGGCAAGGGGGCGGGCGAACAGGCCGACCATGTGAAGGCGCCACCCGCGCAGGGGGCGCCACGCGGTGAGCCGTTCGTAAAGGGCGGCGAGGGCGAAGAGGAAGGGATGGAAGGCCAGATACGTGGGATCCTCGACCTCGAACCAGGCGATCTCCTGCAGGCCGGCCGCACGGAGGAGGCGGCGCAGCGCCCCCGGCGTGTTGGCGCGATAGAAGGTGGGGAAGATGTCCTGGGGCGCGCGGCCGTAGAGGCGGCGCACCAGCGGGCGGCGCCAGCGCGATGGGATGGCGCGCCCCAGGGCGACGAGGGGATGGCGGGCGTTGGGTGTGAGCAGGAGGAGATGCCCTCCCGGCTTCAGCACGCGGGCGATCTCCTGGAAGGCCGCCCGGGGCTCCGGCAGGTGCTCGATCACCCAGGTGCAGAGGATCAGATCGAAGGTTCGCGCGGGGAAGGGCAGGGCCTCCAGCCGCGCCTGGGCCCGGAAGGGGAGGATGCGGTTCTCCCGAAGGGAAGGGAAATCCGCATCCACCCCGACGGCCAGGCCCACCCGCTCCTGGAACCGGCCCAGCACCCCCCAGCGCCCGCATCCCGCATCCAGAGCGCGGACGTGGGGGAGGAGCAACGGCTCCAGCAGGGCGTTCAGGACATCCCCCGCCGGCCGCCATCCCGGCCGTTGCGCCTGATACCGGCGGCGCGCCTGCTCCTGACGGGAGAGCTCCAGCATGTGCGCCTCAGGGGGAAGGATCTTTTCCATCTCCCATTCTGGCTCCGGTTTCCAGACCTGTCATCGGATGGCCCACGGACCGTCCCGGGAACGAGGGGCCGCCGAGCTCCTGGCCGGTGATCCCTTTCGGCCGCAGGACATGTAGGGCAACTGCTCGCAGTTGCCATGGAGTCCTCTCCGGCCGACGACGAAGCCGGTGGGGGCGTGGGGGTCTCCGCCGGTTTTTTGTCAGCGCCGCCCGATGTGCTAACTTGAGGGTTGTTCCACAACCCTCATTCGGGATCTCCCGGATGGAAGCGGCGGCGCGCGTCTTGCTGGAGGCCCTGAAGCGTCTCCTGGAGGAGGGTCCCTATGAGGCCCGGCTGGTGGGCGGGGCCGTGCGGGATCGCCTCATCGGCCGGGAGCCCAACGACTTCGACGCGGTGGTGGTCGGCCCGGCGCTGTCCCTCGCCCGCGCCCTGGCGGACGCCGTGGACGGGGCCTTCTACATCCTGGACGCCCGCCGGGAGTTCGGGCGCGTGGTCTGGCGGAGCCCGCAGGGCCGCCGGTTCTACGTGGACCTGGCCCGGCGGGAGGGGGATTCCTGGGAGGAGGATCTCCGGCGCCGGGATTTCACGATCAACGCCATGATGGTCGAGATCGAGGCCTTCCTGCGTCCGGAGGGGTTCGTCCCCTTCGATCCGCTGGGCGGGCTGGAGGATCTGCGGACGGGGTGGCTGCGCCCCTGCGCCCCCGATGCCTTCCGACGCGACCCGGTGCGGACGCTGCGGGCGGTCCGCTTCGAAGCGGAGCTCGGGCTCCGGCTGAAGCCGGAGGCGGAAGCGGCCCTCGTGGAAGCCGTCCCCCGGCTTTTCCTCGCCGCCGCGGAACGGATCCGCGATGAGCTGGTCAAGATCCTCCTCATCCCCCCGGCCGTCCGGAGCCTTCGCCGGATGGAAGCCCTGGGGCTCCTGGAGCGGGTCCTGCCCGAGGTGGCGAGCCTGCGGGGCCTGACGCAGAGCCCTCCCCATGTGTGGGACGCCTATGCGCACACCCTGCGGGCCGTGGCGGCGATGGAACGGCTGCTGGGGTCGTGGGCGGAGTCTCCCGAGCTGCAGGATCTGCCGCCCCGATGGGCGGAGGTGGAGGCCGCGATGGCGCCCTGGCGGGAGCGCCTGCAGTCCCGCTGGGAGGAGGAAGTGGCCGTCGGGCGCCCCCGGCGGGCGCTGTTGCTTCTTTCCGCCCTGCTTCACGACATCGGGAAGGCCGGAACCCGCACCGTCGAGCCGGACGGACGGATTCGCTTCATCGGCCACGAGGCCATCGGGGCGAGGTGGGCGGCCGATCGGCTGGAGGCGCTCCGCTTCAGCGGCGATGAGATCGAGGAGGTGGAGACCCTGGTTCGTCATCACATGCGGCCCCACGGGATGGCGCGAAGGCTCACCCCGCGGGGGATCTACCGGTTCTTCCGGGAGGTGGGGGAGCGAGGGGTGGACCTGGCGTTGCTGGCCCTGGCGGACACCCTGGCCGTGTGGGGGCCCACGCTGACGGAGGACATCTGGGGCCCTCGGCTTCGGGTGGCCCAGGCCCTCTGGCAGGCGTTCTTCGAGGCCCCGGAGCGGTTCGTCCGCGTGGTTCCCCTGATCCGGGGGGAGGATCTCCTGGCCATGGGCGTGCCGGAGGGCCCCCAGATCGGCCGCCTTCTGGAAGCCATCCGGGAAGCCCAGGCGGCCGGCGAGGTCACCACCCGGGAGGAAGCCCTGGCCCTCGCCCGCCGCCTGATCGACGAGGCCGGGGAATCGGAAGCGCGTGGATAGCGAGGCGCGCTTCCGGAGCGAGTCGCTTTTGCTAAGACCGGAAGACTAAGGATCAATGATCGAAGGATCCTTCGTGGAAATGGACTCAGAAGCACGCTTCCATTACTCAGAACGGTTTTGCTTTGAACTCTTTAAGAGCAATATGCCGGGGATCAAGTAAAGCACGAATGGGGGAAGAAGGAGCTCGAGGTCAGTCGGCATGAAGAGGTGGAGTTCAGGCTCTGGACCTATTGGACGGGCAAAATGTAGTTCACGCCGCCTCTCAAATTCCCGAAGTCGTTGAGCAAGCAAATCCACAAAAACTACTATTTGTGGTATAATTCCAAGCAAAATTACAATTATTGCAAATAATTTTTTAACAAAAAATCTATGTTTTATGACCATAATTGAACCTAAAATTATCAATATAGAATAGGAGGCGTAAAAAAGCCAACCGAGCCCTATTGCTAGTCCTACTCCTATTAACGCTCCGAGATCACTACCTGTAGGTGGATTGAGAACAACATTTACGTATATAAAAGCTGATATTATGCTGTCTCTTATACACATCT
>JAGHYO010000012.1 GCA_017743605.1 Thermoflexus sp.
GCTGGCTTCTGGAACAAAACCGGAACGCGCCGCCCGGGGAGCGCTGGGAGGTCGGATTGACCCTCCTGGCGTTGCGGGAGGAGATGGCTTTCCTGGTTCAGGCCGGGCCGGCCTGGGCCGCCCATGTGACACGGGAAGGCGTCCGTGTGTTCGCCCCAGAAGAGGAGCCGCTGGCCACCTTGGGAGCCGCCCGCGCGGTCTCGCTTCACTATGGGATGGCTTTCCTTCGCCCGGAGGATCGGCTGATTGTGACCGATGGGGCCACGGGCCCTCTCCTGGACCCCAAGGCGTTGATCCCCCTCACGCGCATCCAGAACCTGCCCCTGATCCTGGAGGCCATCGAGGTTCAGGTTGCCCGCACGGCAGAGCATCCGGTGGCCTTCCTGATCATGGCCGGGGAGCCTAGCCCGGCCCCGGCCGCTTCCCGGCCTCGTCCTCCGGAACCGGCGCTGGCAGCTTCGACGCCCTCTCCCCCCGCGCCCCAACCGACGGTTCAGGCTGCTCGAAGAGGGCGCTGGAGGCTCCCGCGACTGCCCACTGTTCGACTACCTCTTCCCCAGGTCCGCGTTCGATGGCGGGGATGGCCGCGGGTTTCGCTCCCGGCCTCCCCGGGATGGGTGCGGACGCTGGCGATAGCCCTTCCCTGGCTGCTCCTTCTCTTCACGCTGGGGGTTTACGTTCACCAGCGGAGCGTGCTGATCGCCAATCGGTTGCTGGCCCAGGCGCAGGTTGAGGCGGAGCAAGGGGCACGGGCTCAAGCGCCCGGGGAGGCCCGCCGGCACTGGGAGGCTGCGCGGGATCTCGCGCGGGCCGCCCAGGGATATGCCTCCTTGCCGGAGGCGGCAGCGCTGCAGGCCACCGCGCAGGCGCGGCTGGATCAGCTGGATCAGGCGGTACAGCCCCTCCACCCGACCCGCCTCGTCGCACTCCCCTCCGGCCGCCTGCGTCGGATGATCCTGCGGGACGTGGAGCTGTATCTGCTGGATCGAGAAGGACGTTGCCGAGCGGAGGCCTCCTATCCCGGCGGCTGCGTGCTCTGGCTGGGCTATGATGAGATCCATCGAGGGCTGCTGAACGAATCCCCCCGGGAGCTGCTGTGGAGCGGGATGATCCTCCAGGGCTATTCCGTGAAGGAGCTGCTCGACCTCGCCTGGGTGGAGGCGGTGGGGGAGCGCTCTGCGGGCGGGCTGATCGTCCTCCATGCTCAGGGCCTGGCGGAAAGCCGGAACCAGAGCCCGCGTTGGGTCTCCACCCGCCTGACCCCGCCGGCCGATGGGCTGTTGCGCGCCTATCAAGGCAACCTCTACGTACTGGATCGGGGGAACGGTCAGATCTGGCGGCTGCGCCCGGCAGGGGAGGATTACTCCCGGGAGCCTGAGCCGTATCTGGCGTCGCCTCGCCCAGACCTGAGCGAGGCCGTGGATTTCCTGGTCTACCAGAACGTCTACGTCCTGTATCGGGACGGGCGGATGCGGATGTTCGTCATGGGGAAGGAGGACGAGGGATTCCCGCTGCGGGAGCTGCCTCCCCCGGCGCTGCCAAGCCCGGTGCGCCAGCCGATCGGCCTGGTGATGGGTGTCGCAGCCCCGCGCCCCTGGCTCTATATCCTGGAGCCAGATCGCCTGCTCCAAATCGGCCTGCAGGGCGATTTCGTCCGGCAGATCCGGGGGGAGGCGCTGCGGGATCTGATCGCCGCCGCCCTGGATGAGCGCCGGAACCGGCTCTTCTTCCTGCGCGCCGATGGGTCCCTGTGGGTGGCGGATCTCCCGCCGGTGGAGTGAGCGCTCAGATGCCGTTGATGGCGGGACGGAGGTGAACTGATGCGGTCGTTGGGGTTCATCGGTCTGGGGCGCATGGGAACTCCCATGGCGCGTCGTCTGCTTCAAGCCGGGCACCGGCTCACGGTTCACAACCGTACCCGGTCGAAGGCGGAAGTGCTGGTGGCCGAGGGAGCCCAGTGGGCGGATTCCCCTCGTGCGGTCGCGCGGGCCAGCGAGGTGGTTTTCATGATGTTGGCAGATTCCCAGGCCAGCGAGGCCGTGCTGACGGGACCGGAGGGGGTGCTGGCGGGCGCCCAGGAGGGGCTGATCGTGGTAGATATGGGCACCATCGCGCCTGCGGTTTCCCGACGTCTCGCTGAGCGAGCGGCGCGTCAAGGGGTGACCATGCTGGACGCGCCAGTGTTCGGCAGCGCGGGTCCGGCGACGGAGGGGACGCTTACGATCTTTGTGGGAGGGCCTCGGGAGGCCCTCGAGGCGGTCCGGGATCTGCTGGGGATCTTGGGGCGGAATATCCATTACGTGGGGGAGAACGGGATGGGGTGCGCGGTGAAGCTGGCCGCGAACCTCATCCTTGGCATCTCGATCCAGGCGCTGGGGGAAGCCTTCGCCCTGGGGGCCCGGGCAGGAATCCCGCCGGCCCGGTTGTGGGAGATCCTGTCGGATCTGGCGGTGATCTCTCCATCGCTTCGCAACAAAGGTGGGAAGATCGTCCAGGGGGATTTCATGCCCTCTTTCGCCCTCCGGCTGATGGAGAAAGACCTGGGCCTGATCGCCGAGTTCGGCCGCCAGGTGGGCGCCTCGACGCCTCTGGCCGCCGTCGCCCAGCAGACGTTCCTAGCGGCCCGGGAGCACGGATGGGCCGAGGCGGATTACTCTGCCATCGCGGCGTGGTTGCTGGATCAGCGGCCGCCGAACGCAGGATGATCCGTCGCCTCTGAGTCCTGGCCGGGAAGGCAGGTCGCAGATGTGGGAGTCGGATCCACAAGCCCGATGGATCTTGCCGGAGGAGGCCGGGCTGACCGAGCGGGAGCAGGAGATCCTCCGCCTGGTCGCTCAGGGCCTGGCCAACAAGGAGATCGCCTACCGGCTCGGCATCAGCCAGAACACGGTGAAGGTCCACCTCCGGAACATCTTCTCCAAGACCAACCTCCAGTCCCGGACCGAGGCGGCGATGTATGCGGTTCGCTTCGGCCTGGCCGACATCCGCCCCCCGCTTCCGCAGGTCACGGAGGCTCCCGGGAGCGCCCTCCCGGAGGGGCTTTCCTCCGGGGAATCCGCCGCCGGGCCGGAGGAGACCGCGGCGCTTCCGGAGCCGATCTCCGCGGAGCCGGTGGAACCGGCATCTGCCGTTTTCCCGCTCTGGAAGGTTGCGGTGCTGATGGTCGGGCTGGTCGCGGGGATCCTCTGGGCGCTGACGCCTGCTCCAGCCCGGGTGGAGGCCCCGGCGGTGAGCTTCGCCGGGGATCAGCTGGGCCAGGGGGTAGAGCGTGCCGGAGCTCTCGCCCGCTGGAAGCTGTTGAGCCAAATGCCAACCCCTCGGGCGCGCTTCGCCCTGGTCCAGTGGGGAGAGGAGCTGATCGCTATTGCAGGGGAGGCGCCCGAGGGGATCACGGATCGGGTGGAGCGGTTCGATCTCCGGCGGGAAGTGTGGCGCCGCGGCTCCCCCAAGTCCGATCCGGTGGCGGCCGTTGCGGCGGGGGTGATCGGGGGGCGCGTTTATGTGCCAGGCGGGGTGAATCCGCAGGGCCAGCCTGTCGATCGGGTGGAGATCTACGATCCAGCATCGGATCGATGGTCTGAGGGACCAGCGCTCCCCTCCCCACTGGCCGCATACGCCCTGGCCGTGGCGGAGGAGCGCCTTTACCTGTTCGGAGGATGGGACGGCCGCCGCCTGCGCGGGGAGGTGTGGATGCTGGATCCCGCCCGCGGCCTCTGGCAGCCCCGCGCGCCGATGCCCACGCCTCGCGCCTTTGCCGCCGCGGCGGCCCTCGGCGATGTGATCTACGTGGTGGGCGGCTACGACGGGCAGCGGGAGCTGGCCGTCTGCGAACGCTATCAGGTGGCGGCCGACCGCTGGGAGCCGTGTCCGCCGTTGAACGTGGGGCGGGGCGGGCTGGCGCTGGCGGCCAGCGACGGATACCTCTTCGCCATCGGAGGCGGATGGCGGATCCCTCTGGCGTTCAACGAGCGCTATCGGCCCGGCGAGACGGGATGGGTCCCCTTGGAAACCCCTATCGTGGGGACCTGGCGGAACCTGTCTGCCGTCGCCGCCGACGGGGCGATCTGGATCCTGGGGGGCTGGAGCGGAGAGCTGCGGGCTGGGCTCTGGCGCTTCACCCCGTTCCCCTTCCGGCTCTTCCTGCCGGCCACGCAACGCTGAAGGCAGAGATTCAATCGTCCGGATCGACGCTGTCAATGTCCATCTGGCTGCTCATCCCGATCAAGCGCCTAGAGCGCTCCAAGTCGCGGATGGCATCTGCGCTCTCTTCCTCTGCGCGGCAGCGCTTGGTCTGGCGTCTGGCGCGACGGACTCTCCGGGTGGTCGCCCGCGTGCCGGAGGCGCGTCCTCTGGTGATCAGCGCGGACCTGCGGGTGCTGGCCCTGGCGCGCAGTCTGGGGCTGGACACTTATTTCGATGTCTGGGAGGAGCTGAACCGAGCCCTCAAGGCCGCCCGTCGCTACGCGGTCCGCCATGGCGCGGAGGCCATCGGCGTGCTCCCGGTGGATCTGCTCGGGCTGACGGTAGAGGCCGTCCGCGATCTGATCCGGGCCGGGTTCTCCGATCGCGGCCTGGTTCTGGTCCCGGATCGCTGGGGGCGGGGGACCAATGCCTTGCTGGTCCGCCCGCCGGAGGCGATCTCCTTTCGGTTCGGGCCGGGGAGCCTGGAGGCCTTCCGGTCGCAGGCGGAGGCCGTCGGCCTCCCGGTGCGCATTCTTCCCCACGAGGCCCTGGCCTACGATCTCGACACCCCCGCGGACTGGGCGGCCTGGCGCGCCCGGCAGGCAGTCCGGAAGGCGGACTGAAGTCGCTCTGCCCGTCGCATGGATTCGACCCTGAAAGGCCTTCGGCCGATGGTCGGCCTGCGCCAACCGAAAAGGCGTTCTTTGCGTCGGCGAAGGCCGAGGCTCGGTATGAAGCGTGCTGAACGAATTCAGCTTGAAGGGCCTTCGGCTGGCGGTCGGCCTACGCTGACCAGACGATATCTTTCGTGTCGGCAGAGGCCGAGGCTCAGCGCGCTAGCGCCTAAGCAAGCCGATTGCAATCGGCGCGATAGCTTCTCCGTCGGTCCGCTGGCCTCCCCGCGTGCTTCCGCCTCGGTGAACTCTCCGGATGCAGGCCGATGGACGAAATCATGCATTCATGCCCCCGTTCGTGCTTTGATTCGTGAACGCATAGCGCCAACCGAGAAGGGGAGATCCTCGCGCTAGCTCGGATGGGCTTCCGATCGATCCTGAGCTCCTGTGGTTATGCTACAATGTCAGCAACCGTGCGCCGGAGCGGGCCGGATGAAACTGATCCTCGCCATCATCCAGGACGAAGACGCTCCTTCCACCGTCCAAGCCCTGGTGGAGCGCGGCTATCGGGTGACCCGTATCGCCTCGACAGGGGGCTTTTTGCGTCGGGGGAACACCACCCTGCTCATCGGAGTGGAGGATTCCCATGTGGAGAAGGTGGTGGAGATCTTCCGGCAGTGCTGCCAGACCCGCGCGACCTATCTGCCGGTAGCGGTGGAGGCCACAGGGCTGCTCCAGGCCCACATGATCGAGGTGGAAATCGGGGGCGTCACGCTCTTCGTCCTGGACGTCGAGCGCTTTGAGCCCCTCTGAGAGAGGAAGGGGCATGAAGCTGATCCTGGCGGTGTTGCCGGAGCAGGCGGCGACCCTGGCCTCCGATCGGCTGGTGGCCCAAGGGTATCGGGTGACCCGCCTGGCTTCCACGGGCGGTTTCCTGCGTCGGGGCAACGTCACCCTGCTGATCGGCGCAGAGGAGGATCAGGTGGAGACGGCCTTGTGCCTCCTGCGGGAGGCCCGACAGCAGGTCCGCAGAGAGCCGGGGGGGATCGCCATCGTGCTGAACGTCTCCGGCTTCGAACGATTTTAAACGTAAACGTATAGGAGCGCGCCCATGGAAACCGAATGGCGGTCGCTGGCGCAGGTGAAAGCCTCTCATCTTCCCCGATTGCTGACCCGCCGCCACGTCGTCGGGGTGGGGATCGGCTATAAAGTGAAGGATGGGCAGGCTCTTGATGTCCTCAGCGTGGTGGTCTCCGTGGAGCGGAAGGTCCCCGCGGCTCAGCTGGCCCCCTCGGACCTGATCCCTTCGCTGCTGGATGGGATCCCCACCGACGTGATGGAGACCGGGCGGTTCCGGGCTTTCCAGGATCCGACCCGTCGCTACCGTCCGGCCCCGCCCGGCGTCTCCATCGGCCACCCCCTGGTCACCGCCGGGACCTTCGGCTGCGTCGTGCGGCGGAGAAACGAGGTCTTCATCCTGAGCAACAACCACGTGCTGTCAGCCACCAACCGGGGGCGGCCTGGGGATCGGATCCGGCAGCCTGGCCCGATGGATGGGGGGGCGGTGGCGGATGAGGTGGCGGAGCTGGCGGAGTTCATCCCCATCCGGTTTGGGGATGAACCGGCCACCTGCCCATGGGCGGAGCGGTTTGTGAGATGGCTGAACGCGCTGCTGGTCCGGATCGGCTCCTCCCATCGCCTGCAGGTCGTCCGGACCACAGCAGCCTTCAACGAGGTGGACGCTGCCATCGCCCGTCCGCTGAACCCGAACGACATCACCCCGGCCATCCCGCAGATCGGGGTCCCGAAGGGAGTGGCGGACCCCACCCTGGGCATGGAGGTTCAGAAGTTCGGGCGGACGACCGGCTACACCCGCGGGCGGATCCTCCAGGTGGACGTCACCGCCAACGTGGATTTCGAGGGGCGCATCGCGATGTTCCAGGGTCAGGTCATGGCGGGGGCGATGAGCGCCCCCGGGGACTCCGGGTCCGCCATCTTGGACATGAACGGTCGTCTGGTGGGGCTGCTGTTTGCAGGCTCGGAGACCACCACCCTGATCCATCCCATCGGGCGGGTTCTCCAGGCCCTGCAGGTGGAGGCGGTGGTGGAAGGCTGAGGAGGTTTCAGGAGGCGCATCGGCGATGGACGGTCTGGCGTGGGGGTGGCCTCTGGGGATCATGGGGGTGCTGTGGGCTGGGATGACAGAGGAGGAAGCCCGCCGCGCCCTCACACGAGGGCTCTCTGCCGGGGCGGCGGCGCTGCTGATGTGGAGCCTGGTGGGCTTCGGCTTCGCCTACGGGGGCCTCGGGCTGTGGATGGAGGAGCCGGGGTTCGCAGCGCTGCGTCGGGTGTACACGCTGGGGGCGGACCCGCAGCCCCTCTGGAGCCTTGTTGGGCTCAGCGGGTTTCTCTTGCAGGGCGTGGAGGGATCGCCGGAGGCGGCGACGCTGTGGGCCCACGCCGCCCTCGGTGTGCTCTGCGCCGCCCTCCTGCTGGGCGTGGGCATGGAAGGCTTCTCTCCGCGGATCGCCGCCGCAGCGGGGGCATGGTTGGGGGGCTTCCTGCTGCCGCTGGGCATCCACTGGGTGTGGGGGAACGGATGGCTCAGCCGCCTCGGGCTGACGCTGAACTTGGGCCACGGGGTGGTGGATCCGGCCGGAGTGGGGGTCCTGTTCGCCCTCGCCGGCGGAGCGCTCCTCGGGCTGCTCCTTCCGGGAGGCCGACGGGTTCCGCAATCCGAATCTTCGTTTCCCCCGGTGCACCTTCCGCTGCTGGGCGGGTGGGCGTGCCTGTGGCTCGGCGGGGGCTGGCTGGCTTGGTTGCGCGCGGATCCCTTGGCGGCGGCCCGGCCGGCTCTGGAGGGCGCCCTGCTTGCCCGGAACGCGGCGCTGGCGGCGATGGGCGCGGCCTTCGGAGCTGGGCTTTACACGGCCTTTGTCGCCCGGGAGGTGGATCCCCTGATGCTGATCCGGGCCGTCGCTGTGGGGTGGATCGCCGGGATGGCCGCAGCGCCTTTCACCGGCCCCTGGCAGGCAACGGGCTGGGGGATCCTGGTGGGCCTGGCCACGCCCGGGATCGTCTATCTCCTGCGCCGCGAGGGGATGGCCGTCCAGAGCCTGGCGCTGCTCTACGGGGTGGCGGGGATCCTGGGGTTGCTGGCCGTGGGTGTGCTGGCGGACGGCCGGGCCGGGGTTGGCTGGAACGAGGTGGGCAAATCGGCCTTCATGGGGCATCCAGGCCTGGGCGTGGTGGGGGTTCCCGGCTGGGGGCAGCCCGCGGATCCGGGCCAGCTCACCGCCCAGGCCGTCGGCGCGCTGGTGCTGAGCCTATGGGGATTCCTGGGCACGGGGGGACCCGCGGCGCTGCTGCGCTGGGGATGGCGGAGGTGGACCCTGCGTCGAGGGCGGCTTCCGGCCTCCGAGGAGACCTCCGAAAGCTCGGGATGAGCCGCTCAGCGGTCGGGGGCGTTTGTATGGTGAAGCTGATCACGCTCTACCGTGCGCCCGTCGATCCAGAGGCCTTTGAGCGCTGGTATGTGCAGCATCTGGCGCGGATCGAGCGCATCCCGTATTTGCGGCGGCTGGAGGTCTCTCGCATCTGGGGGACGCCGGCGGGGGCTTCCCCCTTTCACCTGATGGTGGAGATGTATTTCGAGAACCGAACGGCCTTGGAGGCGGCCCTGCGCTCCCCGGAGGCCGCCGAGGCGTCCGCCGATCTGGCGCAGGCCATGGCCGGCCAGGTGTTGGTGATGTTCGCCGATGCCTTCGAGGAGGAGCGGCCGGCGGCGGGATGAGAGGTATTTGTAAATCGAAATTTATTTCGATCTACCACGCAACAAACGAGAATTTCCAATCTTCCCATTTTTCTACCAGCCCGGCTTTGACAGGATTGTTCAAAATATAAGCGACAATTCGTTCGTATTCTTGCTGATTGCGAACGATATGATCATAACTTTCGTGGTGCCAGAAAGGACCGCTACGTCCTAGGGCCAGGTTACAACGTCGGGCGGTGCGCCCTTTGAGTCGCTTAAGGGTATCGGCAAGCGGGTAGGGTGCTGTTGGACCGCGATGATGGATTTCGATTTCGTATCCAGTGGTATCTATCACCAAATGGACATGATTGGGCATCAAGCAGTAAGCAAGAAGACGATAACGCTCACCATCCATGGAATGAAGTTCATCTGCCACAACTTGGGCAATCTTCTCCTCTGTTAGCCAGCGAGGACTTCCGGCGAGGCAACGATCGAGCCAGGCATCAAAATGACTGAAGTATTTTTTGCTGAGCTTATAGAGCTTTTCGGTCTGCTCCCGGCCTTGAAGTTGAGAGAGAATGCGGGCTCGTTCGCGTTCACGCCACGCCTGAAGCTCTCGGATCACCTCTCGCGGCAGGGAGTTCGTCAGCCGAAAGGTGATGAAATACATCGCTCCACTCGGTATCCAATGTGGCAAATTGCGTCGGTAGAAATCGATCATAAGTTCTTCCAAAAATGATCAAATTTCAGTATTTTTCGAGATCTATTTTGTATTACTGAACTTGTTGGCACGATATAATAAGCACGCATTGAAACAAAATTCAATTTATAGTCCGAAATAAATTTCGGTTTACATTCCTCGCAGGCGACGGCGGACCTCGCGGCAGTGGGGGCAATCCCAGCCCGTGTATTCCCGGCCGCACGTGCGGCAGACCCGCGTCGGCAAGGGGGCGTCCTCGGAGAGAGAGGCCAAGATCAGGACGGCTTCATGGCCTTCGTAGGCGGAGAGCCACTCCTCCAGTGGGGTCTCGCCCACCCACCAGCACCCCTCGGGATCCCGGCGCAGGAGGCCCCGCAGGACCCGAGCCTCTAGCTCATAGGCCGCCGTGGCCAGCTCCAGCACGCTCGCTTTCCGCAAGGACATCCCGTTCCTCCTCGATTTCGTGGACCTCCGCTCGCTCCACCTCCAGCTGGCCGTCTTTCAGGACCCGGTAGCGGTCGAAATCTCGGGCCACCCAGACGCGGGGGAAGAGGACCATGGCCTCCTGCCGGATCTCCCGCTCCCGGTAGCGCCGGGAGAGGTGGGTCAGGATCAGGTGTCCCACCTCAGCGGCGCGGGCCAGCCCGGCTGCTTGGGCAGCGGTGAGATGGTCGTGGTGGCGGGCCAGGTCCCGATCCGCCTCCAGATAGGTAGCCTCGACCACCAGCGCCCCCACCCCGCGAACGGCCTCCACCAGATTGTCCACCCGACCGGTGTCCCCCACCAGGGCCAGCGAGGCCCCTTCCACTGGCGGCCCCAGCACGTCCTCCGGCTTCACCACCCGCCCGTCCGGTAGGGTCACCGGCTCCCCTTGCACCAGGCGCCGGCGCTCCGGTCCCGCGGGGATCCCCAGGGCCTCGGCCTTTTCAACCAGGAAGGGCCGTCGCGGCTTCTCCCGGAAGAGGTACCCTAGGCTGTCCCCGCCCCGATGGGTGACCGGGAAGGCGTAGACGGTGAACTTCTCATCCTCGAAGAGCAGGCCGGGCTCGATGACATGAAAGGAGATCTCGATGGGCGGCCGCGCCCCGCGCAGGACCACTCGGTAGATCAGGTCTTTCGCCCGCTCGATGGTCCCGCGGCGGCCGTAGATGGCCACGCGGGGGAGGATCTCCCAGCGCATCACCGTCGACAGGAACCCCGCCAGCCCCAGGATGTGGTCCAGGTGGGCGTGGGTGAGCAGGATGGTCTCCAAGCGGCGGAAGCCCAGGCCGCTCTTCAGCAGCTGCCGCTGGGTACCCTCCCCGCAATCCACCAGGAAGCGGCGGTCCTCGAACATCACCACGTGGGCGGGCAGCCCGCGCCGGATCGAAGGGGCGGAGGCAGAGGTGCCTAAGAAGACGATCTCGATCATCCCTCATCCCTCCGCCGGGCGGACACGCACCTCGCCGGGGCCGCCCTCCTCCCCGAGGACTTCAAAGCGATCCCCGACGAAGTGGCAGGCCACCCAGATGCTGGTCAGCAGGTGGGCGGTGATGCAGGAAGTGGTGAACCGGGAGGCCTCGGGCGAGAGGGCAAGCGGCAAGATCAGCTGATCGGCCAGGTGTGGATCCACCGCCGCGTTGGAGCGATGGAAGGCGAGGAAGCTGGACACGGCCTCCTCGGCCACCCGCTCGGCCGGGAGGCCCTTCTTGCCGTAGGCGGAGGCCCCCGCCCGGATGTTCGCATATTCGGCGATCAGGAAGATCCCGGCCCCCGGCCCCGGGCTCTCCGCCAGGATGGCTTCCACCTCATCGGGGAGGCCGGCCTCCCGCAGCAGGCGGTTGGCCCGTCCGGCCATCCGCTTGGCGATCTCCAGGGGCAAGTTGGAGACCGCCGCCCATCCCCACAGTCGGCGCAGCGGCCCCCGCTCGGTCAGGGTCAGCGGCTTCAGGCGGTAGAGCCCCTCTCCCTCCAGCGGACCGTGGACATAAAGATCGATCTCCCCACCCCCTGCGGGATACCAGCCCCAGCGCTTGAGATGGACTTCGGCGTGCAGTCCCGTGCGGCTCAGGGTCGGCATCAGCACATCGCGCACATAATGAAAGGGCGGGCTCCAGGGCACATGGGTGCCCCCCTGCAGCGTGACCCGGGAGGATCCGGGCGCGCAGGCCAAGGGGAGCAGGATGGCCTGCAAGATCAGGGTGACCGAGCCGGCGCTCCCGCCAGCCCGCGCGGCCCCCACATCGACGGTGTAAGCGCCCGGGGCGGGCGGCGATTGGGGGATGAAGGTGAGGGCGGTGGAGCCTAAGGCGGCGCCTTGAACCTGCGCGTGGCAGAGCGCAGCGGCGGCCTTCACCGCGCTGAGGTGCTGCGCCTGAAGGCCGGGGTTCGGGCGTCGGGCCCGAATGTTCTCCACCCGCACCGGCCGCCCGGTGATCGCGGAGAGGGCCAGCGCCGAGCGCAGGATCTGCCCGCCGCCCTCGCCGTAGCTGCCATCCAGAACGATCAGCGACCACGCCGCCGAAGACCTCCCCTGGGATGCTGGCCCCGTCATGGCTCCCCTCATCTACTCCACAGGATGGCAGTTGACGGATCGAGTGGGCGCCCAGCGGTTGAGTGTCCCCTGCGCCATCTAGATCACCCGCAGACCCGCCACGCGCTCGAACCCCCTCATCCGAATCAGTCAGTAACACATGTAGGCAAGCCTGCCCTCCGAAACACCGACAGCTCTGCGTCCCGGATGCGTAGGACTTGTCGTGCGCTCGTTCAGGCCCTCCTCTCCGGGCCCCTGTTCATGCTTTCCAACTTTCCAACGTTGCCGCGTCCGGAGGGTTCCAACCTGCCTGAGCGAATCCCCGGGCTCAGGAAGTTTTTTTCCATTATAGCCCAGAGGGGGATCCCGACGGACGATCCGGCGGCGCCGGGGCGACGGGCTCCAGGGTCCAGATCCGTCGGGTGTGGGCCCGCACGGCCTCCAGGCTCCAGGGCATCGGCCGGGCCCGGCCCGCATGCCAGAGGGGAAACTGATCGAAGTAATGCCGCGAGGTCGGGGATCCCCCTTGCCCGCCGGGGAGCACCGCCAGACAGCGGTTCCAGTCGCTCAGATCGGCGACGAAGCGCCAGGAGGGCAGCGCGCTGAGGGGGCCGCCGAGCTGATTGCCCTGGAAGGCGGCGTGCAGAGGGGTATCCCCATCCCCGCCCAGGGGGAAGGGCCCTCGGTTGAACAGGGGCGCCTGCACCGGCGCCTGGCCCAAGACGTGGCGGAGCGTCACCCGATGGATCCGTCCCCACGTCCAGCGGGCGGGGTCCTGCCCCAGCCGCTTCCGGAGCCAGCGGACCGCCTCCCGAAAGGCCTCCGCCGCCCATTCGGCGGCCGGGCGCTCCCCCAGCCAGAAGGGGTCCCCGCGGGCGAGGAGGGCCCGCAGGGCATGGGGGGCAGTGCGAGAGAACGAATGGCCCGGCAGGAAGGCGTTGAGGGGCTCCCCCAGATACCGGCGCCATGCCGAGCGGAGCCGGGGCTCCAGGAGGCGGCGGAGCAGCATCCACTCCACGGTCGCCACGATCGTCGGCACTACCGCCTCCGCCTCCATCCGTCCATCCCATGCCTTGACCTGGGCCAGCAGCCACGCCTCGTCCGCATCCTCCGGCTCCACCTGCGCCAGCCAGGGCTTCCACTCCAGCGCTCCTAGGGAGACCACATCCGTCTGGATCGTCAGGCAGTCCGTCCCCGTGAGGGCCGGGGTGGATTCCAGCCGCTCCCGGATCCGCCGCGCCCGGTGGTCCGGCATCCACTCCGCGCTGATGAAATGGGGATAGCGCGGGCCCACGATGCGGTGGTTGGCAGTGACCACCAGGCCCTCAGGGGGGTCGAAGGCCGAGGGGAGCGCCTCGAAGGGGATCTCCCCCACCCAGTCGAACTCTCCGGTCCAACCTGTGGCCGGAGCCAGGCCATGGCCTTGACGCCGGATGGGGATGCGGCCGGCCATCTGATACCCGATGTGTCCTTCCCGATCGGCGTAGACGAAATTCAGGACCGGCCCCGGCCAGCGGCGCAGGGCCTCCCGGAACTCCTCCCAGTTTGAAGCCCGGTTCAGCTGCAGGAGCGCCTCCCACCAGGTCTCCGCCCGGGCCCCTGCCCAGGCCAGGGCCAGGCCGACCTGGGGCCATCGGATCCCCGCAGGTTCATACTCCGGGAGGAGATCGGTGAGCACCGGGCCGTGGCGGGTGACGCGCATCCAGAACCGCTCCGGGGCGCGCGCGCCGCGCACCCGGATCTCAATCTCCCGCACCTCCGCCTCCGCCCATCCCTCGGGGGTCTCATACCGCAGCGGGTTCTGTGGATCGAAGCGCTCGACGAACCAGTCTTGGGTGTCCGCGATGACCGCCGTGGCCCCCCATGCGATGGCCGCGTTGTGCCCCAGCACCACGCCGGGCAAGCCCGGGGTGGTCACGCCGGCCACAGCGAACCCCTCCGGCTCGCAGACCAGATGCTGCTCATACCACAAGTTGGGCAGGGAAAGAGGAAGATGGGGATCGTTGGCCAGCAACGGCTGTCCGGTGGCGGTGCGGGAGCCGGCCACCACCCAGTTGTTGCTGCCGATCCCTTCCCGGGGGCCGAGCCAGCGGGCCAGGGCGCCATACATCGAAAGCAGTCTCTCGGCCATCGGTTCGATCCCCATCGTCTCGGGGAAGAGGGCCGTCTCTCCGAAGACCGCCTCAGGCTCCAGATCCGCTGCGCGCTCCCCCAGGGCCTGGGCCATCGCCACCCGGCACAGCTCGCTGTCCCAGTTCCACGAGAGGGACCAGGCCACCACCAGCCCCCAGGCCGCGCTGTGCAGCGGGGTCCAGGGGAAATCCGGGAGGGGGACCAGGCGGTCCTCGATGCCGGCCGGGCCGCACCGGAACGCGGCGGTCACCCCCGCGGCGTAGGCCTCCAGCAGCGATCGGAGCGGCGGCGGGATCCGCTCCAGGCCGGCCTGGGCGTGCTCGGCCCAGCCCAGCCCCCGGGCGAAGCGATCCATCTCCAGCCCGATCGGGCCGAAGACCTCGCTCAGGCGGCCCAGGGCCACGAGGCGGTTGAACCGCATCTGCCAACCCCGATCCCGCCCGTGGACGAACCCCTGGGCGAAGAAGAGATCCGCCAGCGCCTGGGCTTCGATGTGGGGGATGCCCCATTCATCGAACCGGATCTCCACTCGGTTCTTCAAGCCTTCCAGCCGGAACGAACGGACGCGGGCCATCGGTAACCTCCGGGATCAGGGTCCGGGAAAGGTAGAGCGGCTATCATGATGGTGCATTTTCCGGAGGGGGGAAGGACGTAACGATTCAGCCGATCGAAATCGTCCTCCTTGAGCCCTTCGTGCCGGGCCTCGGCCTCCGCCGACACTTTGACCCGAGAGGTCGACGAAGGCCGACCATCGGCCGCAGGCCCCAGGAGGCGGACGTCCGTCAGCGCCTGAATCGTTGCGGAGGGACTTCCCTGAGATCGGGAGCACGCATGGGATGTGTCCCCGTTTTGTCGGGCCTGGCGGCTACGATGTTGGGACACGCCCCGCGCATGGAGCGGATGGGGCGGTGATCGGGCGGCGTGCGGTGTGGTTCGGATATGGGGGCGGTGGCGCTTTCAGGATTTCTCGTGGTCGGCAAGGCGGGGGGCGGCCTGGGCGATCATCGGCCCTTCTGGGTGCGGGAAGACGACGCTGCTCTATCTGCTGGCCGGATTGCGTCGGCCGCAACGGGGGGAAGATCCGGATCGACGGGCAGGCGCTCCGACAGTCCCGTCCCCGCGCTGGCCTGATCCGGCAGGACGACGGGCTTCCGCCCTCGCCCTGGGCCACCGTATGGGAGAACATCGCCCTGGGCCTGCGCGTCTGTCGCTTCTATGGGCCGGACGGACGTCACGCGCCGGTGGTGGAGATCGAGGGGCCGGTGAACGCGTGGCTGGAGCGCCTGGGGCTGGCCGCCGTGTGGGATGATCACCTGGGGCTGATCTCGGAGAGCAGCATCAGCGGACGGCCATCGCCCGGGCCCCGGTGCGGAAGCCGGACCTGCCGCCGATGGACGAGCCCTTCGCTTCGCGGGACGCGCCCACCCGGGAGGACCTGCAGGAGCGAACCTGGCGCTTGAAGGAAGCGGAGGCCCTGACCCTGATCCGGGTCGCCCACAACATCGAGGAGGCCGTCTTCATGGGCCAGCGGATCATGGTCCTGGGCCAGCCGCCCCATACGGCGCCGGTCGTCGTGGAGAACCCCGGGGCGGGGGATCCGGCCTTCCGTGGAACAGCGGCTTACTCGGAGCAGGTGGAGCGGCTGCGCCGGGCCCTGCGGAGCCCGGCCGGCCCGGGGTGATCCGGGCGTCCTCACCGGGCTTCCCGGGCCTCGCGGCGGGCCAGCCGTTCCGCCCGGCGCTGGTCGGCTTCCTCCGCCTTCCGTCGTTCCTCCTCGGTCTCCAGGATGAGCGGGGGCACCGGGGCGGGCCGGCCGTCGCGGTCCAGGGCCACGTAGACGAAGTAGGCGGTGGCGGTCAGCCGGCGCTCGCCGGTCAGCAGGTCCTCCGCCTCCACCCGGATCTCCACCTCCATGGAGGTCCGCCAGGCCTGGGTCATGCGCGCCCACACGTGCACCAGGTCCCCCACGTGGACGGGGGCGCAGAACTGGATGGAGTCCACCACTGCGGTGACCGTGGGCCGGCGGGCATGGCGGGAGGTGACGATGGCCCCTGCCTCGTCCATGAGCTTCATGATCCACCCGCCGTGGACGTTGCCCAGCATGTTGGCGGATTCCGGCTGCATGATCTGGGCCAGCACCACCTCGCTGTCTTGCACCCGCTTACCTTCCATCGTGGAAACCAAACGAAACGGTAGTGGATGGAAATCCGAGCGGCGTGACGTCCCAGCGCTGTTGCGTTCACTCCGGCTCCGCCGGAACCAGGCGCATGAAACGCCGGCGGCCGACCTGGAGCACCCGCGGCCGATCCACCTGAATGAGCGTCTCCACCTCGGAGAGGGTCTCTCCGTCCAGGCGCACGCCGCCCTGGCGGATCAGGCGACGGGCCTCGCTCCGGCTGGGGGCCATCCCTGCGAGGACCAGGAGGTCGACCAACGGCTGCGGTCGGGAGAGCGGGAAGGCGGGCATTTCCTCTGGATAGGCCCGCTCCTGGAACACCGTGCGGAAGTGGGCCTCCGCCCCCCCCGCCGCCTCCTCCCCAAAGAAGATCGAGACGATCTCCCGGGCGAGCTCCATCTTCACATCCCGGGGATGGAGGGTTCCCTCCCGCAGTCCCTGCTCGATGGCGGTGATCCGCTGCGGCGGATATCGGGTGAGCAACTTGAAGTAGGTCGGCATCGCCTCATCCGGGATGCTCATTATCTTGCCGAACATGTCCTCCGGGGTGGTGTTCAGCGGGATGTGGTTGCCCAGGGACTTAGACATCTTGCGGACGCCGTCGGTGCCCAGCAGCAGCGGGAGCAGGATGGCCACCTGGGGCCGCTGGCCGAAGGCGTCCTGCAGCTTCCGCCCGGCCACCACGATGTTGAACAGCTGGTCGATCCCGCCGATCTGCACGTCGGCCTGCAGGGCCGCCGCGTCGTAGCCCTGCATCAGCGGGTAGAACAGCTCATGCAGGAAGATGGGGTCCCCGATGTCCAGCCGCGCGGAGAAGGACTCCCGGGCCAGGAACTGCTGCACCGTGAAGTGGGAGGCCAGGCGGATGAGATCCTGGAAGGTCAGGCCGGAGAGCCATTCTGCGTTGTAGCGGATGATGGTCTTCTCCGGGTCCAGCACCCGGAAGGCCTGTTCGGCGTAGGTGCGGGCGTTGGCCTCCACCTCCTCCGGGGACATCAGGGCGCGCCCCATCAGGTGGCCGGAGGGGTCCCCCACCAGGGCCGTGAAGGTGCCAATCACCAGGATGGTCTCGTGGCCGAGGTCCTGGAACTGGCGGAGCTTGCGTAGGGGCACCGTGTGCCCCAGGTGCAGATCGCTGGTCCGGGGGTCCACCCCTAAGTAGACCCGCAGGGGACGCCCCTCCTGCAGGCGCTCCCGCAGTTCTGCCTCCATCGTCCGGCGCAACGTCTCATCGCCGTATTCGGTCCCCTGCATCAGCAGGGCCGCCTGCTCATCGATGGACATGCGCGTCATCCCTGCCTCCGTTCGATCCTTCCCAGCGGGCTGTCATCGGAGAGGTTGGGTTCCTCGCTTCCGAGCGCGTCCGGCTTCCCGGAATAGGCGTCTTCCCCAGCGTTGCTCGCCGGCGTGGTTAACTTTGCTATTATGCCATCGGAGGGGCGGATCGCCAAGCCCCTCCTGCGGCGTGGGTGTGCCCCAAAATCGTAGGACAACTGCTCGCAGTTGTCCTACAAAATGGTGGGGCAACGGCTTGCTGTAGCCCCTTGATCCTTGCTCCAGCGTGTGGCCGAAAGCGGTTACAGGAAAGCCGTGGTGGCATAGGGCGGAGGCACACCGCCAGGGGTCCCCACCGTCGGGCGGCCGATGGGGTAATCCGGCGGGCAGCTAACCTGCATCAGGATGTGAGGGCGGATTCGGCGGCTGTGGCCCTTCCTCTCTCGCGGAGGATCTCTGTGCGGAGGCGGCCTGCGCAGGCGCCCTTTTCGCCACTTCATTCAGGAAGACGTATCCGATACGCAGGAGGCTTGCGGCCAGGTAAAGGCGTTGCTCGTCTTCGGGGAGCTGGCTGAGACGCTTCCAGAACTCGGCCTCGCGCCGCTCGAAGTCGGGGAGCATGGAGGCATGCCGGTGCAGGCGGAATTGATGCGTGAGATAGTCGAGAGGAAGGTTGCTAGCTCGGTCGAGAAGAGCTATCCGCTCGGCGATGAGCGCCTGGTCGATCTGCCGCCAGCAGAAGCGCTGGAAACGCCGGTAGAGATCGAGGATGGAGGTGGCCACAGCTTCGTGCTGCTCGCCCAGAGGCTGGAAAAGGTGGATACGGGTGCGCAACAGGGCCTGCCACCCAAAGCCCGCAAAGAGGCCGAACAGGAGCCGCTGGCGGGGTTCGAGAGGGAAAGCGAGATCCAGCATGATCAGGACTATCCCGGTCAAACAGACGTTCCCTGTTAGGAAGATCAGCGCCCATGGGCTTCTCAAAGCCCGCCCCAGATCGCTCTCAAAAGTCTGGGCCAGTTCTACGAGTCCCCACAGGATCGCCAGCGCGCCGGCCAGGAGATAGGGGAGAAGCCCGACGAGCTCCATCTCCGCTTGTTCTCTGAGGATCCGGGATGGTCCGGCTACAGGTCGTTGAGGCGGCGGGCGGCATCGCGGCCCCTGGGAGTTAGCTCGATGACCTCCGTTCCGGCCACCCGGCGGATGCAAACAAGCCCTTCTTTTTCCAATCCCATCAGGACGGGCTGGATGTCTTCCACGAAGGTGAGGATGGCGGCCGACAGCTCCAGTGGAAAGGCCCGGCCGTGCCGCGAGAGCTCGACCAGGATGTCCTTCCGTAGCTCCCAGTGGCTTCCCCCCCTGTTCATATCGATGGGTTTCCTCCGTTCCGGCCGCCCACCGGACGGCCAAGCGCTCCAGTGGAAGGGCCGGGCTGTACCGCGAAAGCTCGACCGGGATGTCCTTCCGCACCTCCCCGTGCGTTCCCTCCTGTTCACGTCGATGGGTTTCCTCTTCTTTCAGCATCGAAAGATGCTGGGAGGCCTGGGCCAGGGCTTCCTCGGATTTGGCCAGGGCTTCGACGGCGGAGGGGCTTTCTCCTGCCTGCGCCGCAAGGGCCCGGGTGATCTCGCTCAGCTTCCGGGTCACATCAGAGAGGGTCTTCACGATCTCCAGTAGATCCGATTTCCGAGGGGAGGCCGGGACGGTCTCCGACAT
Source organism: Thermoflexus sp. (assembly GCA_017743605.1). Taxonomy (GTDB): domain Bacteria; phylum Chloroflexota; class Anaerolineae; order Thermoflexales; family Thermoflexaceae; genus Thermoflexus. The sequence goes on from JAGHYO010000012.1 coordinate 19,057, forward strand.
GTCGTTCTCCTCTTCATCCCACGGGGCGCGATCTTGCGTCTCATTTTCGCCACCCCTTCCGGTCCCCCTAAGCAGATCCAGAGGGCCAAGGGAGGGAATCCCAAAGCCATTTTACTTGCAAAGAAGAGCCGGATCAACGTCGGATGGTCTTCGTTCGTTCCCCATGACCACAACGGCACTTAGGGGGTATCTTGATCGGGTTGGAGGGGCCGCTGCAGCTCCTGGCGCTGACAGGGACTGCAGCAGTTTCGTTGCCGCCGGGCTCGTTGCCAACGCGACCAGGCCGGACCGCACTCCGCCGAGCGAGGAACCAGGGACAAGGCCACTTCCCGCACCCGCCGCACCCCCCGCACCCTCCGCTCGGCCCACTCCGGCTCAGCTCCTTTTTCGGCCGCCTTGCAGCAGATAGAAACCCGCCCGGCACAAGCCATTATACGGAGGGTGAGAGGGGGATACGCCGATGCCCGCAATGCCAGTAGCCCCCTTCTGACGCGTCCAGCCCGCTCTCGCTTTAGCGTTGTTCGATCACCTGCTCCACCCCATAACGGCTGGACGCCGCCCTCGCCAGCGGGAGCACGGGGGTATCCTCCGGATGACCCAGCGACCAGCGGGCCTCCGGACCCGGCCGACCATCCCGGCTCTCCACGACCCGACCACGGGCCCACTCGTAGGCACGGGGGCCCCTTCTCC
>JAGHYO010000318.1 GCA_017743605.1 Thermoflexus sp.
GCACATCCCCCGCCCGCCCGAAGGGGAAGATGCCGCCGAACTCGCCGGCCTTGAACCGGGGCAGGGCGAAGAGGACGCTCACGCCGCCCAGCTGGACCATGAAAAGGGCCATCGAAGCCGCCCATACGTAGGTCAGGAACTCCCGCCGGGTGATGCCTGGCGCTGTCGCTGTCGGGATGGTCTGCGCCTCCGCCATACCGGCCTCCTCACGCAGAAAGCCTGCCAGGTTCGCACAGTGGCCGCGGCCGGAACGAGCAATCCGAGCCGTCTCCGCCAAGAGCGGCGCGTGCCACGCTAACTATAACACGGCGTAACACCGCCGGTCAACCGCCTCAGCGCGAAAAATCAGAAGTTCAAATCCACAAAGAGGACTTCTGTCCGAGTTGACCGCCGCTCCGGCGAGCCGTCAAGGCCCTGAGCGGGAGGGTGCCGTAACGGCTAGGCAGCCGCTCGAAGCACAGAATCGCCCCGCTGGCCTCCAGCGCGAAGCGCTGTAGCTCCAGATTGTTGGAGATGTCTCTTCCAGCAGCAGCCCCCGCTGGAAATCCGCGAGGGAGATCCCCTCTTCCTCCGGCACCCGGGCTGTGGCTTCCGCCCGCGGCAGGGCATGGCACGCCCGCCGGTGCAGGGGCGGCAGGAGGCCTTGGGCCTCCGAAGGCGCGCGGTCAAGGAGGGTAAATCCCTCGCCGCGGATGAGAACCTGATGACGGGCCTCCGAGCCCAGACCCTGGCCGGTCGCCCGGTTCCAGAGCCACGCCCGATACGCATCCACCCAAAGCAGCCGCAGGGGGATCCGCCGCACCGCCCCGCGCAGGCCCGTCGGGTGATCTTGCCGGAACGCGAGCAGGCTCCGCTGTATGGAAGGACGCGGGTGAACAACGCCACATCATCCCCCCGCGCGCCCGGGCCTCGGCTTTGAGGGCCTGCGCCGTTGGCGGATCCCTCACCATCGGGGCCACGAACACCATTCGGAGGACGTCCTCGGGCTGGCCCCGGAGCAGCGCCCGTCCGACGAACCCCATCTCTGAGCTCCAGGAGCCGAACCGCGGATCATTGAAGCAACTGGCAAAGCTCTCTGCGGCCAAGACCGTGGCGGCCTGGGGAAGTCCCTCGCTCTCCCTCCGGGTCGGCGCCCGCAACGGGACCTAGAAGCGGTTCCCTCGAAAGTCCTGCGGTCGGGGAGGACGGCACACATGGCCATGCGCACGGCTTCAAAGCCTGCACCTCGCATCCGCTCCGGCCCCTGGCCCCAGATCGCGGCGACCTGAACGGCGATCGCCCATCGGTCCTTGGGGGCGGGGAAGATCACCGCGCGCTGGGGCGCCCTGAGCCGCGCCGCCAGCTCCGCCTGGATCTCCAGGGTGGTCCGTTCCCATTTGCGAACCCAGTAGAGCGTGTAGGGGCCACTTGGCTCGACCGGCAGCGCCACCCGCTCCTCCACCCGGAAATTCTCCGGCCGGATCTTCCGGTGCATCCCGCCTTCAAGGGAAATGCTTAGGCGGCGCGCAGCACCCAGGCTGCGAGGGCGAGGGCGAGGAGCCAGAGCAGCCAGCGGACGCGAGGGGACCACGTCCCTCGTCGCTCCTCCAAGAGCAGGCCGACCAGAGCCAGGCCGTAGGCACCGGGCGCGTGTCCGAGGACCACCGCCCAGGCCACCCAGAGGGCCCACGCGCCCCATCGCGCAAGGGGGGACCCCAGATCTGCGGCGAGCAGGCCGATAGGGACTCCTGCCAGCCACGCCGGGAGCGTCGGATAGCCCCCGGCCATCCCTAACCACCAGGGGAAGGTGCCCCGCACCAGGCCCTCGAAGCCTCCCCGGAAGCGGGGGAGACGACGGGCCAGGGCCAGCGCGATGCCCGTGCCGAGGGTCAGCCAGCCTGCTGGCCAGCCGGTCAAGAGGAGCCCGAGCCCTCCTGTGACCAGGGCGGTGATCAAGGCCGCGGGGAGCTCGGGCCTCTCTCGCGCGTGCCTAGCGAGCCCATTGGCCAGCCGGGCCACCTCCCGGATCACGCCTTCGGCCGGGCTGCCCGGCTGCATATAGGGCAGAGAGATCGAAAGCGATTCCGGAGGGCGGCGCGGCAGACGCTCCCAGGGAGCGTCGAGGAACAGCCAACGCAGCGCCTGCCAGCTGCCTTCGGCGAGCAGCCAAGCTCCCAGGATCCAGTGGAGCGGCGCGGTCGCGCCGCTCCCGATCCAGGCCGCGGCCAGCACGGGCGTCATCTCCCACTCTCCGAATCGGAGCCACATGGGGAAGCCCGACCGGATCGTATGCATTGGCCCTTTAGAGGGAAGATCTGAAGCCCTCATGACCCTCCAGGGGAGCGCAGCGGATCTGCAGCGCCCGCAGGACGGCCTGCATTCGCTCAAAGTGAGTGCCCGGCCAGTAGATCCGATCACACGCGGGACAGCGGTGGAAGCGCTGGTGCTGCTGCCAGACGAAGGCGGGGACATCGGCGGCCACCGCCTCCCGTGGCACGGGGACCAGCCGCGCGTTGCAGACCGGGCAGCGGGAGAAGGGAGCATCTAGGGGATCCCCGAAACGATGGCGGATGGCCTGAAGCTGGTCCAGAAGGTCGTCGTGATCGATCAGGAAGGCTGAAGCTCCCCCACGGCGGGCCAGGGTGTGGTCTCGGGTGAGCAGGATCCGATCCTCTGCCTGGGCAATGTGCAGCAGCCTGTCGTCGTCCAGAGCAGGGTCATAGTGGGTGTCATACCCCAGGATCCGCAACCAGCGGGCCAGGCGGCCGAGCATCGTGTCAACCACAAAGCGAGCGGAACCCCTGTTTCCGTGGGCATGCATCGCGTCCCCCTTGCCGGGTCAGCGAAGGCGCCCAGATCCCTCCTGGCCGCCTTCGGTTTCCGGCGCAGCCGTTAGCTCCTCCAGCTCCACCTCATCCAGGCGGCGTTCTCGAGGTCGGAGATGGGGGAAGAGGAGGACCTCGCGGATGGAGCGGCGATCGGTGAAGAGCATGGTCAAGCGATCGATCCCCAGGCCCAGCCCGCCGTTCGGCGGCATCCCGTAGCGCATGGCGTCCAGATAATCCTCATCCAGGGGATGGGCCTCCTCGTCCCCCGCCTCCCGTGCCCGCCCCTGCTCCAGGAACCGTTGTTCCTGATCCAACGGATCGTTCAGCTCCGTGAAGGCGTTGCAGATCTCCATCCCCCCGATGAAGCCCTCGAACCGCTCCACCGTCTCTGGATCGTCCGGGCGGGCCTTGGCCAGGGGGGAGATGTCCCGCGGGTAATCGTAGACGAAGGTGGGCTGGATGAGGTTGGGCTCGA
>JAGHYO010000319.1 GCA_017743605.1 Thermoflexus sp.
GTTTACGACGTCCGGACCGGGGTGGCCGCCCCGGTCCGGACGTCGTAAACCACGCCCCGAGGGGCCGCCGCGGTCACCGTGATGGTTGCCGGGGTCTCCATCCGGGTCCAGGCCAGCAACACCCGTGCGCCGTCCGGCCGCTGGAAGGCGAACCATTCCACCTGCCCGGTGCACGCCCCCTAGTCGGCCTGACCGTTCGTGGAGCGCCAGCGCCAGAGGGGCTTTGCGTCCCGCAGATGGGTGCTCACCAGCCGGTAAGCGGCTGCGGCCGGTCGCGCTCCGGCGTCCGATGGATAACACGGCGCCGGATTGGGATTGCGATACAGGCCGAAGGCGTCGTGCGCCTCCGGCCCGTTTCCGCAGTCATCGTGCAGCATGAAGTGAAAGATCACCCGCGCCCCGCTCCAGATCGCGTAGGCCGCGCTCTGCACCACATACGCCGCTGCCTCCTCCTTCGTCCCCGGTAGCCGCTGTTCGGATCCCACGTCGGGCCCGGGTAATCGTCCCATACCGGCAGCCCGCTCTCATTGACCCACAGCTCTTTGATGAGGCCGAAGGCCCCGAGAGTCCCCTTCACTTGATTGAGATACCGGAACGTTTGCCAGGCATAGCTGTAGCTGTGGACCGGCAGGATGTCGAAATACCAGCCGAAGGCGTCCCGTAGCTGGGGATCGGGATCGTTCCGGAGGACCGTGAGGACCTCGCGCAGCCAGTCGGGCTTCTCGAAGATCGCCAGCCCGCCGAACAGGATGCGGGCCTGGGGATCCGCCTGGCGGGCGGCGATGGCGGCCACCCGGAGCAGGCGAGCGTAATCCGCCGCGCTTCCGCTCCAGAAGAACGAAAGATCGGGCTCGTTCCAGATCTCCCAGTCACGCACGCCGCGCCCGGCCGGCCATCCGGGCACCTCCCGGCTCGCCGCCCCGCCCGGCCGGTAGCGGGCGACGGCCTGGTAGACAAAGGCGGCCCATCGGTTCTCCGGGTTGATGGTCTTGCCCGGCCCGGGCCGGTCCGTGCCGTCGGTGAAGATGGGAGCGTAGAGGCCGGCCGGGGGGCTCGCCGCGGCAATGGCGATGGGCGCCCCGGGTGTGCGCGCCTCCGAACGGCGCAGGATGGAGCCGCCCACAGGCGGTCGCAGGGGGAGGCCTCCGGTCGCATAAAAGCCCGGGGTGCCGAGGAGGATGAGGGAGACCTCGAAGCCCTGGGCCAGAGCGTCCCGGAGGGCGGTGTCGACGGAGGCCCACCGATAGACGCCCGGCGAGATCTCCACCCCGCTCCAGTAGAGCGGCCAGCGGTCCCACCGGGCGCCCAGTCGCCGGGCGCGATCGAACCGGTCCGGGTCGGCCGGCCACTCCGCTGAGGTGATGAAGACCAGCCCGAAATCCACCCGGGGAGGAGCCTCCGACCCCTGACGGGCGACCAGGGGCAGATACACCTGGAACGTTGTCGGAGGGCTCGCGGGGGGCTCTCCGCCCGGCATCGGAGCCGCCGGGCGGGCAGGGAGTAGGGGCGTCTCCCCTTCCCGGGCGGTCATCCCGAGGGTCAGGAGGATAAGAAGAATCAGGAGCGCACGGCGCGCCGGCATCGCCTTGCCTCTTCGCGGAACAGGAAGCCGACCCCATCGACCTCAGGAGCCGCCCGCGGCGAGGGCGGCCAGGACCTGAGCGGGGGTCCGACGGCCCCGAGGCGTGCGGTCGAAGTCCGTATCGAAACTCACCAGGATAAGCCCATGCTTCTCCGCCGCCACGTATGGATACGCATCATCGAAATCCAGCCGGAAGTCCTCAGTCGCCCGAAGGGCCTCGAGGATCTCGTTCGGCTCCAGACGGATCAGGCGGACGGCACCGTCAAGGAAGAGATCCTGAACGAAAGCGCGCAGCACCTCCAGCCGGTTCAGGCGGATCAGGACGAGGGCGATGGAATGAAAGGCGAAATCGGTGATCGCGAGGCGATCAGAAGGGATTCGAGCCAGGAAGCGCACGACGTCGGATCCTCTTTCCTGATCCAGAAGCCGCTCCAGCCACACGTTGATGTCGATCAGATACATCCCTTCAGTCTCCCCGCCACCCCAGCGCCTTCTGTTCGAGATCCAGCGCGGTGAAGCGGTCGCGATAGTCCTTCAACGCCCCTCCCCAATCCTGACGGAGGGTCGGGGCGGGTTCCTGCCTCCGGCGCAGCAGGGAACGGATGAAATCCTTCACCTCCTGCCGCAGCTCCGGGGGCAGCTCCCGGATCATCTCCTCCAGGGTCTTCACGGCCGCCTCCCCCTTGAAGGCTCCAGGTCATCATAACCGGAAGGCATCGGCGTGCCAAGGGGGCGCCCGGAGATGCAGGAGGCCGGGCGGCCGGCGGGCTCGAACCCCCGGGTAAAATGAACCCGGAACTCAAAGAGCACCCCGGGATGGCATCCGGCATGCCGGAGAAGCCTTGCGTGGCTCTGATCCACTACACGGCCCCACCGGTGGTCGGCGGGGTGGAGGCCGTGCTCGCCCGCCAGGCCCGCGCCCTGGCGGCGGCCGGCTACCCCGTGCGGATCATCGCCGGCGTGGCGGCCGTGGATGCGCCCGGGGTGGAGGCGGTGGCCATCCCACCGATGTATGGAGCCCATCCGGACATTGCCCCTCTCCAGGCGGCGCTGATGGAGGGCCGCCTCCCGGGCGCTTTCTCTCAATGGCGGGAGCGGCTGCGTCGCGCCCTCCAGGAGGCCCTGCACGGGGCCGACGTGGCCATCCTCCACAACGTCTGCACCATGGACAAGAACCTCGTCCTCTCCGCTGCCCTCTATGATCTGGTCACCGAAGATCCCCGGCGCTGGATCGGATGGCACCACGATGCGGTGATCCTGCGGGCGAGGGCCCCGCGTTTCCCGGGCGAGCCGTGGGAGCTGCTCGTTCGGCCCTGGCCGGTGATCCACGTGACGGTCTCCGAGGCCCGTCGGCAGGCCCTGGCCGCCGCCTGGGGGATCCCGGCCGCGCGCATCCACGTGATCCCGAACGGGGTGGACCTGGGGGCGTTCTTCCGCTGGAGCGCCCGCACGCGATCCCTGGTGGAACATCTGGGTCTCATGGCCGCCGACGCCATCCTCCTGACGCCGGTTCGCATCACCCGCCGCAAGCGGCTGGAGGAAGCCCTGGCGGTCCTCCGGCATTTGCGGGCCCGGACCGGATGGGATGCCCGGCTGGTGGTGACCGGCCCGCCGGGCGCCCACACGCCGGCCAACCGGGCCTATCTGGAAGCGCTGCGCGCTCAGCGGGCCGCGTGGGGGCTGGAGG
>JAGHYO010000320.1 GCA_017743605.1 Thermoflexus sp.
CAACAGGAAGGCGTCCGCCTTCTCCTCCCGCATCCGCCGCAACCGCCGCTCCAAATCCCCGTAAAACGCCTCCAGGGCCGTCAACCCCGCCCCCCGGGCCCACGCCGCCTCCTTCCGCACGCGGTCCAAGGCGAAATCCCGGGCTACGGCGGCCAGCCCCCGCACGTACCGCTCTTTCCCTTCCCACTTCAGCTCCGCCGCCCCCGCGGCCAGCAACCCCTCGTCCACTGTGAGACGCCCCTCTAGCGTTATCCCCGGCCGCAGGGCCTCCAGGGCCAGGGGAGCCGCCTGGCGCGGGCCGACCTGCACGACCGCTCGCACCACCGTCAGCGCCTCTTCCGGCGGCACAGGCCTGGTGTCCCCCGGCCGCAACGTCCGCAACAGATCGTGGTAGGGATCCGAACCCAACCAGCGCCGCTCCAGCGGCTGGGCCGCCCGCTCCCGCCGTGGTCCCAGCTGCTGCAACCGGATGGGCTCCCGCCGCTCCCGCCACATCCGCCACAGGATCGCTGTCCGCAGCGCCCCCTTGAGGCTGCTGCCCGGAAGATACGGCCGGCCGTGCACATCCTTGATGAAGGACCGCACCGCCCCCACCTTCGGATCCCCCTCCAGCACATACAAGAACCACTCCCTCCGGCGGAAATCCTCCGGGCTCAGCCAGCGCCCCGGGGGCAGCCGCACCAGGCGCTCCAGCACGTCCTGGGTGACCTCTCCAGAGCCCCAGCCTGCAGCCCCTCGCGGGCGGGCAGATATCGGGCGAGCGAGACCACCGCGGGCCCGCTCTCCACCGGCCGCTCCAGGAGGGCCCGGCGAATGCGCCGTCGGAGATCGGGGTTGTCCTCCACCAGCCAGACCAGCGCCCAGGCTGCCTCTGGGGGTTCCGGGGAGGGCTCGAGCCCGGAGCTGCGGAACAAGGAGACGGCGAAGCCGAAGGCTTGCAACGCCTTCCCCCGTGGGGCGGCCCGCTCCGGCCGGTCGGGCAGGGGGAGGGGCTCCTGCTCGATCCGGGCGACGGCCTGCAGATCCACGGCGGCGCGCCCCAGGTCTTCCAGGGATTGACGCCGCTGGCACTTGCAGCGGCCCTCCCTCTCGACCACGATCTCTCGGTTCTCGAGCCCCCGAATCCCCCACACCACGCAATCCGTCCACGTCTCGGCGTGATCGGCCGGGTTTTCCAACTCCCGGGAGGGATCCGGCCGCTCCCCGACCAGGAAAGCCTCCCAGGCCTCCGGGGGAAGGCCTTCCAGGCAGCGGGCCTTGGCCTGGGCGAGGCGGCGGTGGAGGGCCTCGAAGGCCTGTGGCAGACCCTCGCCGTGCAGCGCATGCGGGCGGATGGGGACGGCGGCCAGGACCAGGGCGATGGCAGGGCTGTGGAAGGCGGCCAGGCGTCGGAGGACCTCCTGACGGATCTCCGGCAATCTCGCCTCATCCGAGGGGCGGGCCAGCAGGAGGAAATGTCCGCCTCCGCTGTACAACAGGTTGGTGAGGGGCAGACGGAGCCGGTGCCAGACGAACGGGGCTGCCGCCTCGCTGAGCCGCTGCAGGTAGAGCGAGCGGCCCCGCAGCCCCCGGGCGGCGCCCTTCTCGGTCGCCTGATACAGGAAGCGCTGGATGCCGGAGACGTCTCCCTTCGCAAGGAGTCCACCGGCGGTGCGTCGGCCGATGCCGCGGGCCCGGCCCACAGGGCCCAGGGCGGCCTCCGCGATCATTCCGTCGGACGCGGTCTGCGGCCTTCTCTGGAAAATCGGCGCCGGTCGAGTGGGCGTGGTCTGGATGGTGGGCGGATCGGCCCTGCTGAGGCAGACTGGTCCCTGTGAGATGCGTTGTGCGGCCGGCTGGAGGCTGGCCCGCCGGTGCGCCCGGCGCGTCGAGTGGGGAGGGTCCGGGAACCGGTCTTGGGGGGCTCTAAAAGCGTTCAAAAAATCGCTTTGTCTTGTTCCGGGCGGGGATCTTCCCCGAGGGTGGGGGTGATGAACGCATCGGCCAGGCTTAGCGGGGGTTCAGGACCGTGACGCTGGATGCCGACAGGGAATGGGCGGTGGTCCATTTCATCGATCAGGAGGTAGGCAGCGATGGTGGACGGTTCTCTATCAAACGTGGGGCTATACTTCCGGAGGATTCGCCTGGAAGCATACCCAAAAATCAAGTCGCACGTGGCGTATGGCGCAGTGGAGAGCGGCCGAGAGGTTCTTTCTCCTCGGCGGTAAGCCCTCCCTGAAGGTTAGCAGCCAGATACAGGTCCTCCAGCACGGCTGTTTTGCCGCTGCCGTTTCGGCCGAGGAGCACGGTGAGGGGGCGCAGCGGGACGCTTCCGGACTCGATCCCCCGGAACCTGCGGATCTCGATGCGCTCAATGACTGGTAGGCGGCCCATTGGATTCTCCTCGTTTTCCTCGGAGACTATTCCGGCCGGAAGTGGGGGATGCCCGGCCCGGGCGAGCCGTCGGGCTAAGCCCGAGCCGGGCGGGGCGAGGGCGCGGGCAGAGGAGGTTACATGTTGCGGGCATCGTAGCCCGGGCCCTCCTTGAAGAACTTGTAGTTGAAGGGGATGTCCTCCCGGAGGTTGACCACCTCGCCGCCCGCCGCCTCGTAGCGCTCGATGTCCCCTGGCGCGCGCATGATGAGGCGCACCTGGCCCGGCTTCATCGTGTAGGCCTCCGGGACCTCATCCTCGGGGAAGATCGCCTCGTAGGGGCACTCGGGAACGCAGGCGCCGCAGTCGATGCAGGTATCGGGGTCGATGTAGTACCAGGGCCACTGATCCTCCGGCTTGCCAGCGACGATGCATTCGACTGGGCAGACCTGCGCGCAGGCGCCGTCGCGCAGACACAGGCTGGTGATGATGTGGGTCATCGCTTCCCTCCTGATCGTAGGTTGGACGGGAGTCGAGCCACCGGTCCATAGCCGATCTTCGCCGGGGCCCAGCATCGCCGGAAGGTTCGCGGCCATTCTATCTGATGGACGGAGGCCCTGTCAATAACCCATCGCCCGAGGGCTTTCACCCTGCGGGAGGTTCGGGGCTGAAGTCCCCCCTACAGAAATCGATCACCGCAGGAGCAGCTTTCGCGCGACCCTCGCCTCATCGAAGCACGGGGTTCGGGGCTGAAGCCCCTCCTACAGGGATCGACGGTCATAGGAGCAGCTTGCGCCGCGACTCCTTGCCTAAGGCCCTTGGGGTCGGACTTCAGCGAACGCCGGCCCTCAAAGGGCGAATCCATGGAACATGGCCCTCTCTGTGCTATACTGTAAAAGA
>JAGHYO010000321.1 GCA_017743605.1 Thermoflexus sp.
CGTGGACCGCGGCGCGGGTCAGCGGGACGCCCGCCCGCCCCTCCTCCCCGCCGCGGTAAAGGCTCTGGAGGCTCCGCGGCAAATCCGGGTGGATCTCCTCCAGGGCGGCGGCGCGCTCCGCGGCCAGCCTCTTGATCTCCCAAGGAGCCCCAAACTGGTGCTCGCCGCAGATGGCCAGCAGCTTCTCGGCGGCGTCACTGACGTTCCCCTTGACGGCCCGAGCGATCACGTCGAAGGCGTCGTCCTCGTGCCCCACCCCGCCGCCAACCATGGCCAGCGCGGCGGCGGCCAGCAGGGTCCCCACGACCAGAGGCGTGCGCGCCTCCGCCGGCACCTCCCAGCGCTGGCCATCCCGGCCCGTGATCTGGATCACCACATCGTCCCGAGCCCCGGGCAGGCCCCTGGACGGCCCCCTCGACCTCTTGACCAAGAGCACGATCTCGGTCGCCTGGGCCATCTGCGCGAGAACCATCTTCTCGCCCTTCTCGCTCGCCGGCATGTGCGTCAGCCTCCTCGCATTGCGATGGCCAAAAAGAGGAGAAACGACCCCGCCAGAAACCCAACCACATCCGCCGTCCCGTCCGTTCGGAACGGCCCCCTCACCCGCTTGCCGAACCAGCTCACCCCGCTGGGGGTGAGGCTGTCTCCCAACAGGTGGCTGAAGGCCCCGACCGCCATCCCCAGCAACATCCACCCCACCGGCCCGCCTGCGGCCAGGCCAGACGCGGCCAGCCCGATGGGGACCAGCGGCGAATGCAGCCACCCCCGGTGGCGGGTCCCCAGCATGGCCAGGACGACCCGCAACAACCGGATGGCGGCCGTCACCGCCCACCCCAAGGCCGGCACCCGCGCCCCCCGAGCGGCGCGCATGATCCACCGCTCCAAGGGCGAAGCCGTGTGGGGCGGCAGGTCGATGTCGGGCAGAAGCCCACCGATCGCCGCGCCGATCAGAAGCGGCCCCGCCTCCCCAACCCGGCCCGTCAGGGAGGCCAGGAAAACCCCGCTGGTCGCGGCCAGATAAAGATGCGCTCCGCCCCTCATTCCTACCCCCAAATCTCCACAGCAATCCGGATGGGCTCAACACTCAGAGAGCGGAAAACCCGCTTGAAATACGCTATTGCCCGCTCGGGCGTCAGGACGGGCCCCTGAAGCCTCAAGAGCCCAACCCACGCTGTCCTGCCCCACGGCAGGGGGATCTCGCGCATCTGCACAACGCGGACCCGGGCCTCTTCTCCGAAGATGCCTTGGAAGTAGATCAGGGAACGGGCGATCTTCGCCGCGTCCGCCGCGTCAAGCTCGCCCTCGAACTCGGCGAAGACCACCGCCGCCCGCGCCCGATTTCCTCCTGCTGGAAGCAGGAGTCGAGCCTGTCCGTCCCCCACCGTTCCGCTTAGAGCCAGCGCCGCCTCGACCTCCCCGCTCGCCGCCGGCGGGGGGGGCGGATCCGCGGCGACGACGGTCAGCTCCCAGTCGCTCCCAGAACGCCTGGATCTCTTTCCACTCTTCACCGATCGCCTCCCTCGGGATCCGCCAGAGAGCTCCCCTGTTGCGAACGGCCCAGACCCCGTTCCCGTCCACCGCGCTGACGTCCCAAACCGAGCGGTCGCCCAGCACCAGGCGAAGCTTTCCCTCCCGAATCTCCAGCCAGCGGATCTCGCCGATGCTGGTCGGAATGTTGACCTGAATCGCAGCCTCGCTCACAGCATCCTCCTCGATCGAATTTTTCCCTCTCCCATCCTACTTGGCCTGCGCATCCACTTGCTCCGCCTCTCGCAACAACGCCCGCGCCGCGGCCCGCAGGGCCTCCGCCCGCCGCTCCGGGCCCCAGCCGGGCGGGAAGACGGCGTGCATCTCCACCTCCGGCTCGCCGCCTTCGTCGATCCGGATCCGGAGCGCCACCTTCGCCTCGCGCCCCTCGGCGATGGGGCGCATCTCCTGGGCGGCGCGCCAGTTGCCCGAGCCCAGGACGACGCTGTCCAAGCTCCTCAGCCCCTCGAGGCTCTCGGGCGCGCGCTCGACGCCCTTGGCGGCCAGAAGCGCCAGATAGACGGCCTGATTCACGGTCAGCTTGCCGGGAGCCCGCTCGACCAGGCCCGCGAAGCGCTCGACGAACGCCTCCAGGTCCTCCCCGGCGCTGGACGGGACCATGTCGGCGACGGAGCGCGGCGTCGCCCGCGGCAGTTTCTCCAGCGCGCCGGGGGCCACGCCGCGCAACAGGCGCATCGCCTGGGTGGCCCGCAGGTAGTCCCCAAAGGAGGAGGGCAGCGCGGGGAAAAGTTGCCTTCGCAGACGCCGCTGCGTTTCCACCGCCGCCTCATACGACCCGGCGGACACCAGAAGGGCCCTTCCGGGCAGCTCCAGCTCCCAGACCCCTGGGTCGGGGACCACCTCGGAGCCGATCAGGAAGAGGATCGGCCCCAGATCCTCCGGGCGCATCGCCCCCGCCAGCGCCGCCTCCGCGTTGAGCTTCGGCTTCCTCTTCGGCATCTCGCCTCCTTCAAGCACCCCCCGCCGAGCTTTCCGCCGGCCTCAGCAACAGAAGCCCCGGAGCTCCCACCTCCTCCACCCGCCGCAGGCCGTCCAGCCAGACCCGTCCCGCCTCCCGCAGGAAGCGGAACAGCCCCTCCGGGTCATCCACAGCCCCCGTCTCCAAGGCGGGAGGCGGGGGCGCGATGTCAGGGACCGCTCCGTCCACCTCCTGCGGCAGGAGAAGCAGGATCCCCTCCTCCGTCCTGGCGGCGCAGATCCTCCCTCCGGAGTCCCACGCCGCCCCAGATATCCACTCCCCCGTGCTGCGCGCTCGAATTTTCAACATCCTCCCCTCCGCTCCTTTCGAGCATGTCCAGCGGCACCGCCCGCGGGATTTGGATCAGGATGGCCTCCCGGCTTGGCGGGACGAACAACGCCGCCCCAGGCTCGTCAGGGATGTCCACGGGATCCCTGAGCTGGATCCGCTGGGTGAGCAGCCTCATGTCCGCCGGGTCCGTGCGGTGGATGATCCACGCCGCGTGGGCCAGGACGCTTCTGGGGAACGCCTCCCACCTCGGATTCCCCGAGATCATGATGCACGCCACCCCGTTGCTGCGCCCCATCAGGACGGCTCGCTCCACCCAGGCCCGCATGCCGTCCGCCTCGTCCAGAACGGCCTGGGCCTCGTCGATGACCAGGAGGACGATCCCCTCCTGCGGAGACCCGGGGTCCACCGCCAGGATCTCCCGGGCGGACTCCTCGGGATCCATCCC
>JAGHYO010000322.1 GCA_017743605.1 Thermoflexus sp.
GGGATCGCCGGGCGCCGTCTTTAGAGACCGCCGGTGTGCCCTCCCGGCGATCCCGCAACGCCACCTGAAGCGCCTGGTCGATGGTCTCCACCAGCACGAACTGCAGCGCCTGCCGCACGTCCTCCGGGATGTCCTCCAGGTCCTTCTCGTTCCGCTTCGGGAGGATCACGGTGCGCAGGCCCACCCGATGAGCCGCTAGGGCCTTCTCCTTGATGCCCCCCACAGGCAGGACCCTCCCCCGCAGGGTGATCTCTCCCGTCATCCCCACGTCCGGCCGGGCCGGCCGATCGGTGAGCAGGGAGACCAGGGCCGTGACGATGGTGATGCCCGCTGAGGGGCCATCCTTGGGCACCGCTCCCGCGGGCACGTGGATATGGATGTCATTCTGTTCGAAGAAGCGCTCCAGGATCCCGTAGTCCTTGGCGTGGGCCCGCACGTAGCTGAGGGCGGCCTGGGCAGATTCCCGCATCACCTCCCCTAGGGAGCCAGTCAGGACGAACCCCTTGCTCCCTGGCATCCGGGTGGCCTCGATGAACAGCACGTCGCCCCCTGTCGGCGTCCAGGCCAGCCCAACAGCCACCCCTGGGACCTCCACCCGATGGGTGATCTCTTCTTCCGTGAACAGCGGCTTGCCCAGGTAACGTGGGACGTCCTCGGCATCCACCATAGCCGCTTCCGTGGACCCCTCAGCGATACGGGTGGCCACCTTGCGGCACACCCGCCCGATGGCCCGCTCCAGGTTTCGGACTCCCGCCTCGCGGGTGTATTCCTGGATGATGCGGCGCACCGCCGCCTCGGTGAAGGCGACCTCCCCAGGCAGCAGGCCGTTCTCCCGCAGCTGCCGCGGGATGAGATAGCCTACCGCAATGTGAAACTTCTCCGTCGCCGTGTAACCGGGGATGAGGATGATCTCCATCCGATCCCGCAGTGGCGCAGGGATCGTATCGAGCTGGTTCGCCGTGCAGATGAAGAGCACCTGGGAGAGATCGAAAGGCACGTCGAGGTAATGATCCCGGAACTCCCGGTTCTGCTCGGGGTCTAGCACCTCTAGGAGCGCGGAGGCCGGATCGCCCCGCCAGTCCGTCCCGATCTTGTCCACCTCGTCCAGCATGAAGAGGGGGTTACGGGACTCCACGCGGCGCAGCGCCTGGATGATGCGCCCGGGCATGGCCCCGACATAGGTCCGGCGGAAGCCGCGGATCTCTGCCTCGTCGCGGATGCCACCTAGGGCGATGCGGGTGAACTTGCGTTCCATCGCCCGGGCGATGGACTGGCCCAGCGAGGTCTTGCCCACGCCCGGCGGCCCCACGAAACAGAGAATGGCGCCCTCCCGGACCCGGCGGATGCAGTCCCGGGCCTCCAGCTCCTCCAGCGGCTGGGCGCGCTCCCGTTTCAGCTTGCGCACGGCCAGATACTCCAGGATGCGCTCCTTCACGTCCTGGAGGCCGTAATGATCCTCATCCAGGACCTTGCGGGCGTGGGCCACGTCCAGGTTGTCAGGCGTGCTCTTGTTCCAGGGGAGGCTGACCATCCAGTCCAGGTAGGTGCGGATCACACCGTATTCGGCGGAGGCGGGAGGCAGCTTGGCCATGCGCTCCAGCTCCCGCAGGGCCTCCCGCTGGGCCTCCGGCGGCATCCCAGCTTCCTCGATCTTCCGCTGGAACCCCTCGATCTCCATCTGGTGCTCGTCGGCCTCGCCTAGCTCCCGGCGGATGGCTTCCAGCTGCTGGCGGAGGAAGAACTCCCGCTGCATCTTCTCCACCTGGGCCTGGGCCTCCGACTGGATCTTGCGGCCTAGCTCTAGGACCTCGATCTCCCGCGTCAGGATGGCGATGAGCCGATGCAGCTTGGCCACCACATCATCCAGCTCCAGGATCTCCTGAGCTTCCTGGAGGGACATCCGGAGATACGTGGCCACGGCATAGGCCAGCTGCCGGGGGTCTTCCACCGCCAGGGCCATGGCCCCCAGCTGATCCGGGAGGCCGGGGACCAGCTCGACCATGCGAGCGAAGAGCTCGGCGGTCTTGCGCCGGAGGGCTTCCAGCTCCGGCCCGGGGGTCGTGGTCTCGGGGTAGCGCTCCGCCCGGGCCTTCAGGTAGGGCTGGGTGGCCGTGTATTCCAGGATGCGGATCCGCTCCAGCCCCATCACCAGGATGCGCATGGTGCCGTCGGGCATCCGGAGCAGGCGCTGGATGAGAGCCAGCGTCCCGATGATGTAGCAGTCCTCGGGCATCGGCTCCTCCAGCTCCGGCCGCTTGCTGGCCACCAGCCCGACCAGCTTCTTGCCCAGGACCACGTCATCGACCAGCCGGATGGAGCGGGGCTGCCCGATGGCCAGGGGGACCACTGTGAGGGGATAGACCACCAGGCCCCGCAGGGGGAGGATGGGGAGCTCCTCGGGGATCTCCACCGCAAGCCCCTCCCCGCCCTGCTCGGGCTCTGGCCTCACCCCCATCGGCGGGATCTCTTCTCCTTCTTCGTCCAGAAGATAGCCTTCCCACTCGAACCCCAACGGCCGCGCCCACATCATCGGATGCACGATCTCCATCTGGGAGGATGAAATCACGGATTCGCCTCCGTTTTCGTGACCGGAAGCCGCCGGGGCGTCCGCACCATGATGGTCAGCAGCGGCTTCTTGGGCAGAGTCACGATGAGGAAACCGTCCCGATACACGGCCTGGGCCGCATCAGCGTCCAGCGCCCATGGCAAGTGGATCTCCACGTGGAACCCCCCGTAATGAATCTCCAGCTGATGATAGGCGACTTTGGGGGTGGGATCATGCCGGTAGCCGCTGATCACCAGCCAGCGATCGTGCAGCGCCACCATCACATCCTCGGGCCGCAGCCCAGCGATCTCCACCCGCACCACCACCGCCTCGTCGGTTTCGTAAACATCTGTGGGCGGACGCCAGGCGTTCCCATGGCGCAACATCCAGCGCTGACGGGTCAGGATGTCTTGAAATAGCCGCTCCACCTGGGACTCGAAGCGCTCAAAGGCCCGCTCGAACTCTTCCATGGGCCATGCTCCGCCGGGTTCTCCGGAAGGATAAGGACCGCCGCTCCGGTTCTCCTCTGATTTTAGCATAACCCAAGGCGGATCACCCCAGCCGCCCTCCTCCGAGGACGTGTCCCGAAATTGTATGACAACTGCAAGTCGTTGTTCGACAGCTCAGGAGCCTGAATGATCGGAGCGAGGCCGAAGCCACCTTCCCCCTCCTATCGCGCCATGGGGTCCCAGCCGG
>JAGHYO010000323.1 GCA_017743605.1 Thermoflexus sp.
GGATCTCCCAGGCCCGGGCCCGGGCGGCCTCCTCCTCCCAACGCATGCGGGGCGCCCGCAGGATCGCCTCAAGCATCCCGCTGCGGCCGTGCCGATGCCCTCCCACCAGCACGTGCTCCAGCACCGTCATCCCCGGGAACAGCTGGACGTTCTGGAAGGTGCGGGCGATGCCCAGGGCCGCGATCCGATAAGGCGGGAGCCCCACGATGGATCGCCCCTGGAACCGGATGTCCCCGGAGGTCGGACGCAAAGTCCCCGCGATCAGGTTGAACAGCGTGGTCTTGCCCGCGCCGTTCGGCCCGATGAGCCCTTTGATCTGCCCCGGCCGGACGCGGAGCGAGACCTCCTTCAGGGCCATCAACCCTCCGAACGCCTTCGAGACCCGAAGGACCTCCAGAAGCGGCTGCGTCTCGCGCTCCCCTGTGCCGTTCCAGCTGATCCGAACCATCCTTCGCTTTCTTCTCCTTGTGGGAATCAGCGTCCCGCCGGGGCGGCGCCGCGCGCCATCCGACGACCACGAAGCCGTCGGAGCCCCCAGACGGTGAGGCCTTCCGGCATAAAGAGCATGATCAGGACCAGGATGAGACCGAAGGCGATCAGCTCCAGCTCCCCCTGGGCCCCGGGGATCAGCCGGCGCAGCTGGGTGCGCAGGATCTCCTGGACCAGCAGCACCGTCAGCGCCCCGAAAGGAGCCCCCCAGATGCTGGCCATCCCCCCCACGGCGGACATCACCACCAGCTCCAGGGAGGGGCCGAACCCGAAGGTGGCCGGGATCACCGTGGTCTGGAAGTGGGCGTAGAGGCTGCCCGCCAGGGCGGCCATCCCCGCGCTCAGGGCGAAGATCTGAGCTTTGTAATGGGGGACCTCCACCCCTACGCTCTCGGCGGCCATCTCGCTGCCGTGGATCGCCCGCAACGCCCGGCCCACCCGGGAGCGGACCACGTTGAGGCCGAGGGCGATGGCGCCGAAGGCGAAGAGCCAGACCAGGAAGTAATACCGCCAGGCCGGCCAGAGGGTCAGCGTCCCCAGCCGCAGCCGGGGGATCCCCTGCAGGCCATCGAATCCGCCGGTCAGGTTCAGATGGGGGAAGCCCAGGTTCTCCCGGAGCAGGATGTAAACGACGACCCCCAGGCCCAGGGTGGCCATGGCCAGGTAGTGGCCCCGCAGCCGCAGGATCGGACGCCCGATCCCATATGCCAGCAGGCCAACCAGGAACGCGCCGCTGAACATCACCAGCCACGGCCACGCCCACCCCTCCGCCAGTTCCGGCGGGATCCCCAGGGCCCGGGCGCGCACCGTCAGGATGGCGGAGAAGAAAGCCCCCATCCCGTAAAAGGCCGCCTGTCCCAGGGAGACCTGGCCTGCGTAGCCCATCAGCAGGTTCAGCCCCACCAGGATGATGGTGAACAGGCCCACCCGGATCATCGTGTCCAGGGTCAGAAGGCCTCCGGTGAGGGCCGGCAGGGAGAGGCCCAGGGGCTGCCAGGCTTCCAGCAGCCCGATGGCCAGGATCAACGGGACGCCGATCACGAACCCGACCCAGGGCGAGCGCATCGCCAGCCTCCCCTCACGCGCGCTCCACCTCCGCCTCCGATCCGGCGAAGCCCTGCGGGTGGATCAGGAGGACGAGGATCAGAATGATGAAAGCGAAGAGATCCTTGAACCCGGCCATCGTCACCCCGGCCCACAGGTTCTCCAGGGCGCCCAGCAACAGCCCCCCCAGCACCGCTCCCGGGAAACTCACCAGCCCGCCCATGATGGCGGCCACGAATCCTTTCAGGCCCAGCTCCAGCCCCAGCTCATATGTCGGCCGGGTGGCGGGCCCCAGCACGATGCCGGCCAGCGCCCCCAGGGCGGCGGCCAGGCCGAAGGCCAGCGTGCTCATGGTGTCCACCCGGATCCCCATCAGCTGGGCGGCCAGGCGGTTGACGGCGCAGGCCCGCATCGCCTTGCCCAGGGTGGTGCGCCCGAAAAACAGCGCCAGGGTTAGGAGGGAGATCCCCAGGGTCCCCCAGATCCACAGGCTCTGGGCCTTGATCCGAAGCTCCCCGAAGCGGAGGGTGGGATCGGCCAGGCTCAGCGTGGTGAAGGAGGGGATCATCTTCGCATACGGACCCCAGAGCAGCAGCGCGGCGCCCTCCAGGATCAGATACACGCCGACGGTGATGATGATGCGGGTGAGGGGGGAAGCCCGCCGGGCCGGATAAAGGGCCCAGCGCTCGACGGCTACCCCGATCCCGGCAACGATGCCAATCGAGAGGAGGGCGGCGAGGGCCAGGCGGAGGCCCGGGGCGGGAGGCCAGCCCCGCTCATAAAAGGAGGCGGTGAGCATGGGCCCCAGCATCACGAAGGCCCCCTGGGCGAAGTTGATCACCCCCGTCACCCGGTAGACCAGCACGAAGCCCAGGGCCACCAGGGCGTAGATGCTGCCCCCCCGCAGCCCATCCAGGAGGAACTGGAGATATTCCGGCGCCCCGAACCCGTGCCGCCGGCCCAGGAGGACCAGCAAAGCCAGCATCCCCAGCGCGGCGAGGACCACCCCTCCGCGCCAGGCGCCCTCCTTCGTCCATGTCCGCTCGCCCCAGCGCCATCCCCGGACCATCGCCGCCCTCCACGCGACGGACCCGCGGGTCCGCCCTTACTTCCACTGATCGCGGGGCAGGACCTGGAACTTCCCGTCTTTCACGACCACCATCACGAAGTCGGCGTAGTTGAAGCCCAGATGGTCGTCCGGGCTCAGGTTGAAGATCCCGTGGGTGCCTGGGAAGTTGCGCAAGCCCTCCAGGGCTTCGCGGACCTTCGCCCGCTGCTCGGCCAGGGAGAGGCCGTCGGGCAGCGTCTTCAGGGCCGCGATCGCCCACTGCAGGGCATCATAAGCGTGGCCGGCGAAGGTGCTGATGGGCTCGCCCTTCGTGAAGTCCTGGTAGGCCTTCACGAAATCCAGGTTGAGCTGCTTCACCGGGTCCGTGTCCGGCAGCTGGTCGGCGACCAGGATCTTGCCGCAGGGCATCACCGTCCCCTCGGCGGCCGCCCCGGCGTTCTTGACCAGGTCCGGGCTGCAGGAGCCGTGGCCGTGGACGATGCGGACCTCGGGCAGGGCGTCCCGCACCGCCACGTTCACCAGGGCGGAGGCGGGCGGGATGGAGCCGATGACCACCGCCTGGCATCCGCTGGCCTTCACCTTCTCCACCTGCGGGAACTCCGTGGCGGTGCGGGACGCCCTGCCCGAGGTCCGC
>JAGHYO010000013.1 GCA_017743605.1 Thermoflexus sp.
TGATATCCTCCGGAGAGCAATGATCGAAGTGCTCGTGGCTGATCAGGATGAGATCCGCTTTCGGCGCGTCCGCAGGGACCTGCCAGGGATCCAAATAGATCACCGGCGGTCCATCGATGCGGAAGGCGTCATGACCCAGCCAGTGGATCCGGCTCAACAGGCGAGGGCGCGTTTCCATGAGGAACCTCCCTCTGATGCTTGGGGACCGTCCATCGAGCCGCCGAATGGTTCATGGCAAACTATAGAGCCAGTCAGGCAGGAAAAGCAAACCGGGGCCGCTTATCGTCTCGCGCGATACAGGGTGCAGAGGCCCAGGTTCTCACCCGGTTCCATCTCCTGCTCCACAAATGCCTCGATCCGCGCTGGGCGCAGGTTCCATTCCCAGCGCCAATAGCACACCCAGCGGATGCGCCCCTCCCGGATGGCCTGCATGGTCTCCTCCTGGCCGGCCAGGCCGAAGGAGGTGGCCGCGGGGATGTCAAAGGGCGTTGGGTTGCGCAATCCGGTCTGCAGATAATAGAACCCGGCGGTGGGGAAAAGCAGGAACACAGAGGGCTCGGGAGCCCGTTCGCGCAATCGTGCGCTCTCTTCCATGATCTGCGCTTGCAGGGCAGGGGCGATCAGGACGCCCCCGAAATGGGGAAGGGAAGAGATCGTCAGACGGCCCTGGAGGAGACGCAACGGCGGGATCATCAACGCCACGATCAGGCCCAGGATGAGCAGCGCGCCGATCCCGCGTTCGAGGACGATTTTCCACGGGCGGATCGACCATGCGCTCCATCCGCTGATCATTACTGTCAGCAAAGCCGGGACGGCATAAATGAGGTGCGCATAATCGGCCCGGGGAAAGATGCCCAGGAAAGCGGCCGCTGCAAAGAGGCCCGAGGCGATCCATGGGGCGCGCCCGGATGAGGGCGGAACCAGGAAGCCGCCGATCCAGAAGAAACCGGCCAGGAAAGGCAGGAGGAATGAAAAGGATCTCAGGGCCCACAGCCCCTGTTCCAGGGTGGAATGGGGGGAAAGGGCTTGCAGACTGCGAAGGATTCCTGCAAGCCCTTCCGTATAAGGGATCCCGGAGAGGCGCAGGTAAGTGGTCTTGTTGAGCGCGCCGTAATCCATGAACTTCGGCCCCCCGCCGCTCAGCCAGACCGGCAGGAACGTCAGCGCGAGCGTCCCCAGAAAGGCGAGCCCGAGGGAGCTGCTCTCGATCCACAGCCGGCGGAGGGGAGGGCGTTCTTCCCCCCGCCGGATCAGGAAGCTCCCCAGGATCGCCAGAAACGCGTAGCCGCCGATGTTCTGTTTGGCGGCGAAACTCAGCCCGGCGGCTGCTCCCGCCCAGGCGAGGAGGCGCCGGCGGGCCTGCGCGTCACTGGCTCCCAGCGCGGCGGTGGTGGCATCGAAAGCGGCCATCAGGAAAGCGTTGGCCAGAGATTGATAGGGCGCGTGGGGCGCAGGGGGTGCCAGCAGCAGGTTCGCCCCGAGGAACAGCATACAAGCTCCTGGGCCCGCCCCCATCCGCTCCAGGATACGCATCCCGAAGAGCAGCGCGGCCGTGTAGCCGGCGGCCACCATCGCCTTCACCGCGAGGATCTCCACACCGATCAGGGAGATCAAGGGCGCGGTGAAAGCCACAGCGAGAGGGCCGGCCCCGTAGAACACGTCCCGGTAAAGCACCTCCCCCTCATGGACCCGCCGCATCACCTGCAGGAACCACGCCTCATCCCCCCGGTTGATCCCCGCCGCCATGTTCAGATACAGGCTGATCAGGAAGAGCCCGACCGTTAGAGCCGCTCTTTTCATCTCTGGTCCCCGCGGAACAGCTGAAAGGGCAGAAGCGATCGCCAGAGGGGCGCCTGTTCCAGGAGTCGCTCCAGGCGACCTCCCCAGGGGTGGTTCGACAGGAATGGGGGGAAGAAGCCGTAGCGGGCGATGGCGGTCAGCCGTAGCCCGGCCGGCTCCATCGCCTTCGAAATCACGGAAGGGCGCATGTTTAGGATCCCCCGCTCTGCCGCCCACGACATCCCCGGTGTGATCAGGATCTGAAGATAGTAAAGGGGGTTGAGGGGGTTGGGCTCCAGGAAAACCACCCGCCCTCCCGGTCGCAGAAGCCGAGCCATAGACGCAAAGGCCTGGCGCAGGTCCGCCAGATGATGCAGGACGAAGAATCCTACCAGCGCGTCATAGCGTCCGTGCAGCTCGGGAGGACAGCGGTGGATGTCTGCGCAGTAGACCGGGATGCGGTATCGTCCGCCGTCGAATTCCTGCATCCGTTCGATCAGGAAGGGGGAGAGCTCCAGCCCCTCCACCCGGAGGCCGCGCTCGGCCAGCAGGAAGGCATGACGGCCCATCCCGCATCCCACATCCAGAATTCGCTCCCCCGGCCGGAGATCGCCGAAGCGGATGACCTCATCCACCTGACGGATCACGTAGGGTGTCCGCTCCGGCCACATCGTGCGCTCGATGCAACGTCCGAAATGTTCCCGCTGGAGCTGGTTATGGATCTCGATGCGCTCCGACATCGGCGCGCTTCGCTCCTCCAGAGAGATGGGTGCGCGGTTCTGGAAAGGCGAACGCGTCGGAGAGGCGAAGGAAGCGGGCTGGGTTACGTTTCAGCGCCCAGGCGGTGCGGAGGATGCGCCAGGCGAGCTGACAGCGCATGCCCGTCGTGTAGGCGGAGCGGCCGATTGGGCGCGGGGAGCGGTGGATCGGAACGACCAGCGCGGGGAAGCCCGCACAGGCGATCAGCGTGGGCAAATGCGGCTCGGGCGCATCCCAGCGTCGCAGGGCCTCCGCCACCTGGCCTTCCATGAGGCAGAAGGTCCCCGCATCCACCGGAGCCCCGCAGATCCAGTGGAGGGCCCGCTTGAAGAGCCACGAGGTCAGCATCCGATCCAGCCGCTCGTATCGCCCGCGTCGTCCGGCGAAGACCACAAGGGCCCGGCCCTGCGCTTCCTCCATCGCCTTTCGGAGAAGCGGGATGGCTTCCGGCGGGTCCTGCAGGTCCGCATCCATCACGACCACATAACGCCCCCGGGTTTCGTGCAGGCCAAGCCAGATGGCCCGGTGCTGCCCGACGTTCCGAGGGAGATCCAGGATCCGGATCCGGGGATCCCGGGCGGCGAGCTCCCGCAGCACCCTTAGGGAGCCCTCGGGACAGGCATCGTGGACGGCGATCAGTTCCCAGGACCAGCCCGCCCCGTCCAGGACGGATTGCAGGCGTGCATACAGGGGGTAGAGGGTTTCCCGGTTTCGGAAGACCGGAATGACCAGGCTGATCTCAGGCCGGATCTCCATGGCGCTGCATCCATTCCAGGGTCCTTCGCAGGCCGGCGGGCAGATCCCACCGGGGTGACCACTGCAGACGGCGTTGGGCCTTCCGGATATCCGCCACCCAGCAGGAGGTGTCCGGCGGGCTGGGAAGATGGGCGCCGATCCGGAGGCGAAGGGATCGGCCGGTGATGGATTCCACCCATGCGGCCACCTCCTCGTTGGTCCACTGGATGCCGGTGCCGATGTTGAAGGATTCCCCCGGCCGGACCGATCGCATGGCGGCGCGCAGGCATGCCTCCACCACGTCCTCGACGAAGACGAAATCATGCCGGTAACCGGGCGCGGTCAGGCGGACCTCCTCCCCGGTGAGGGCGGCGCGGAGCAGCGTGGGGATGAGCTGCTCTGGATGCTGGCCGGGCCCATAGACGGAAAATGGGCGAAGGATAACCGCGGGCAGGCCGAAGGCCCGAGCGTAAAAAGCCACCAGCACGCTGGCCACGGCCTTGGCAACCCCCCGGTCGGTTATCGGGCGCAAGGGATCTCCCTCTCGGATCGCCCGCGGATACGGGCCGTATTCCAGGGAGCTTCCCATATGGATAAAACGGGCGATCCCCGCATCCCGCGCTGCCTCCAGCAGGTGCGCGGTACCCATAAGACTGGACCGCAGGAGCTCCAGGCGTTCCTCTGGCGTGCACGGGTGCCCGCGCCGGGCGGCGAGATGGAAAATCCAACGGGGGCGCACGTTCGTTACCACCTCCCGCACCTCTCCCGCATCCAGGAGGTCCCCGCGGTGGATCGAAACCTGATCCATCATCCCGGCCAGGCGCCTGAGATCGGTGCCCGGTCGAACGATGAGGTGGACCTGCGCGCCGGCCTCCAGCAGGCGGCGCGTCAGGTGAGCGCCGATGAAGCCAGCTCCGCCGGTGATCAGGATAGGCGCGCCCTGGAGATCGGCCATAAACTCACCATCCGATTGCGGTTTGAAAAGAAAGCGTCCGCTTCCTCGATGGCGCGCAGAAGTTCCTGATGCATAGCCTCCCGTGCCGGAAGCGGTTGCCGGAAAGCCTCCCGCAGCGCCTCCAGGATCCGTGGGATCTCCATCTGTGGATCCCGGCCCACGATATCCCGCAAGAAGGAACGTCGCAGGAACGAGAATGAACAGCCCAGCCGGGCCATCTCCGCGATCAACAGGCGACAGGGGATGGGAAAACCGCGATCCGGAAGAGTGAGCCCCGCGAAGCCGAAGGGGATGGGGAAGGCGGACCGGACCCGCTCCACAATTCCATCCGGGATCGCCCGGAACGGGTTGGGGGTTCTTCGCTCGATGGCCAGATCGTGCAGCCCCAGGTAAGCCCGGGTGAGGGGGAGTTGAGCCAGGCGCTCGCAAATGGCCACTGCCTCTTGCGTTTCGATCAGGATCCCGACCCCACATCGCCCCTTCGCCCACTCCAGGACACGCTCCACTTCCTCCATAGAGCAAACCATGGGGAGCAGGATCTCATCAGCACCGGCCTGCACAGCAGCCTCGATTTCCTTTTGGGTCCAAGGGCCGAAGGCGTTGATCCGGCACAGGACACGGGCAGCCGTGCAGGCACGAACCCGTCGCAGGTCCTCCAGGGTGTCGTGGTTGATCTGGGTGTCGAATCCAGCTTGACGCTCCGCTTTGCCGATATATTCCCAGTCCACCACCGCTCCTGCTGCTCCACCCTCTACAGCGGCGCGGATTAGATCAACATCGGTAGAGAACAGGAAAAGAGCGAAGTCCGTCATTCTGGATCAGGGTGTCGAAGGTCCTATATCGAACATCGGGCAGCGTAGCTTTTTAGCACGCCTTGCGTGCCAAGGCCAACAGGGTGGATCCCCAGGGCCAAGGGATGTGGCGGCCAATTCCGATCTCGAGACGGAGGAGATGGGAAAGCATGCTGTTGAGGAGCGAAGGGGGGCGTTCCTCGATTTCCTGCAGCGAAGGGCGGAAGCGCCCCAGCCATCGGGTAAGGGCGATTAGAGGAAAGAGAAGGAACATATAAAAGCGCAGATCCACGATGCAGAATCCCGCTTCTTGGAGACGCTGGCGGAGCAACGCTCGGGTGTAACGGCGGCGGTGGCCGGCAGCCTCGTCCCGAGCGCTCCAGAGGCCAGGCACGGCAGGCACGGCGAGGATCAGCCATCCCCCCGGGGTTAGAACCCGCCACGCCTCCTGCAAAGCCTGCCGATCGTCCAGATGCTCCAATACGTCCAGACATAAGATGAGAGACACGCTCGCTGCCCGGAACGGAAGGCGCTCCGCGTCTCCCTGCACGCCGGAGAGGGTGGGATGGTAGGCGCGAAGCCGGGCCAGGGCTGGAGCCAGCGAATCGAGGCCAATTGAGCGGACTCCCTTTGAGGCCAACCAACGGACCATCCATCCGGTTCCGCAACCAATATCCAGAGCCCTCTCGCTGTGGGAAAGAGCAATGTGAGTCAGCCAGCTTTCGATATAAGCCCGGCGCCCGCGAAACCAGAAGTGCCACTCCTCCATACGCGCGATGCGTTCCAGGCGCTCGGGGCTGAACGAGTGGGTAGCACCTTCCACTGGTTAGCGTCTCTCCTGCGAGATCAACAGGATGTTTGGGTGAGGCGAGCGATCAGGCGCTCCAGCCGGCGGAGGAGGCGGCGGGCGCCGGCCTCCACGGCGGGGGACAGCCCCTCTCCGAACCCGAAGTCCGCCCCGATGATCCCATAGAGGATCACCCGTCGGGGGGACGGCTCCAGCGTCCGGGCCAGGGCGATGGCTTCCACCAGATCCAACCCGTGGGTGGAGAACCCGCGTGGACGGAGATCCGTCCGGAGGCGCTCCGCTCGGATCCGAAGGAGTGTTCCGGGCGGCGCATCGGCCTCCACCGCGTCCACAATCCAGGCGATCTCCGCCCCCTCCCATGCCTCGGCCAGCCTCATCGGGTCCGGGAGCTCCATCCGGATGGCCCGGAGATCCGGCCAGCTCCTTCCTCGAAGCTGAGCGGCCACCCACGGGCCGACCCCATCATCCCTTCGCATCGGATTCCCGAGGCCGATGAGCACCCAACGGGGACCCGCGTTCATTCCTCCACCAGCTCCAGCCGCAGGAAGTGCGTGGCGCAGGAGATGCAGGGATCGTAGTTCCGGATGGCCTGCTCGCAGCGCCACGTGAGGGCATCCCGGGGCAGGGAGAGCAGCAGCGGCACCAGCTTCCGCAAGTCGTCCTCGATGCGGCGCTGGTTCTGGGAGGTAGGTGGGATGATCTGCGCTTCCTCGACGAAGCCCTCCGCATTGACCCGATAGCGGTGATACAGGAGGCCCCGCGGGGCCTCGCTGGCGCCGAAGCCGATCCCCGCTCGGATCTCAAAGGGCTCGAAGGGACGATCCGGCGGCTCATAGCGGTCGATGAGGCGCAGGGCCTCCTCGCAGGCGTGGATGACCTCGATGCCGCGGACGAGAAGGCTGCGGAAGGGGTTGCGCACCGGTGGCGTCAGACCGATGGATACCGCCACCTCCCGGGCCAGGGGGGAGAGCTGGGAGAAGTTCAGGTTGAACCGGGCGAGGGGACCGACCATGTAGCTGTCGCGCCCCCGGATCACCGCATGCAGGGCGTTGCTATAGGGTACGTGGAGCTCCTCGACGATCTCCTCGAAGGCGGAGACTGGGGCCAGCGACCCCCGGCTGAAACGGATCTGACCTTCCAGGATGGCGTATTCCTCGGGGTGATAAAGGGCTACGAACTCGTAATCTGCCTCAAACTCTGGGAACTCCAGCCCAGCCATCCAGCGGAGGGCTTCGATCATGAGATCGCGAGCGCGGGCAAGCTCCTCTTTGTGTTCCAGGAGGGCGCGGCGCGAAGGGACGGAATAGAAGCCTCCGACGCGGACGTTGATCGGGTGAATCTCACGGCCGCCGACGCGGGCCATCAAGGCGTTCCCCGCCTTCTTGATCTGAAGCCCCTTCTGCACCAAATCCGGATGGTCTCGGGCCACGTGGAGGGCGCTCTCATAGCCCAGGAAGTCCGGCAGGTGCAGCAGAAACATATGGAGGGCGTGGCTTTCGATCCATTCCCCGTAGTAAAGCAGCAGCCGCAGGTCCCGGAGGGGGCCTTGCACAGACAGGCCGAGGAGGCTCTCCAGGGCGTTACAGGCGCTCATCTGATAGGCCACCGGGCAGATCCCGCAGATGCGCGCGGTGATGTCCGGCACCTCCTCCAGGCGGCGGCCCCGCAGGAAGGCCTCAAAGAACCGCGGGGGCTCATAGATCTCCAGGCGGAGTTCACGCACCTGTCCGTTGTGAACCCGCAGGTGCAGGGCACCTTCCCCTTCTACCCGCGCCAGAGCTTCAACTCGAACGATCCGACTCCGAGATCCCGGCATAGCGCTCTCCTGCCTCCTTGAAGGCGGGGGCATAGGCGTTGAAAGTGCGAAGCAGCCGCACCAGGTCCGGCGCGGCCAGCCCGCGCGCGAGCAACCAGTCCCCCAGGCTGTGCGGGTTGGGGGTCTCCATCGGACCGAAGCATCCATAGCAGCCGCGGCGATACGCCGGGCACAGGGCCCCGCAGCCGGCCTGGGTGATCGGGCCCAGGCAAGGGGTGCCCTGGGCGACCATCACGCAGACCGTCCCGCGGCGCTTGCATTCGACGCACACGCTGTAGTTCGGGATTTGGGGCCGTCGTCCGTTCAGGAAAGCGCTGATCAGCTCCAGCAGGGGGCCTTTCCCAATCGGACAGCCCCGCAGCTCGAAATCCACCGGCACGTAGGCAGAGGCGGGCAGGGATTTCTCCAGGGTGCGGATGTATTCCGGTCGAGCGTAGACCCGCTGCGTGAACTCTCGCACATCGGCGAAATTGCGCAGGGCTTGGATCCCACCGGCGGTGGCACAGGCCCCGATGGTGACCAGGAAGCGGCTCTGGCCCCGGATCTCTCGGATCTGTTCCACCTGTTCCGGGGTGGAGATGCTCCCTTCGACCAGGGAGAGGTCATAGGGTCCGCGCACGACGGCCCGAGAGGCTTCCGGGAAATAGGCGATCTCCAGCTCACCGGCCAAGGTGAGCAGCTCATCCTCGCAATCAAGCAGGGTCAGCTGACAGCCATCGCAGGAAGCGAACTTCCAGACGGCCAGCTTGGGCTTGCGACGACGGGCCATTCAATCCTCCTTGTCTGCTCCAGCAGGCTATTGCACATAAGCCTATACGGGCCTCAAAACTCTCGCACCTCCAGGAGGTGACGGATGCGGTGCAAGGGGAACACCGGACCGTCCCGGCAGATGAAAGCAGGGCCGAACTGGCAGTGGCCACAGAACCCCACCGCGCATTTCATGTTCCGCTCTAAAGAGAGGAAGATCCGCTCCGGGGAGATCCTCCGATTCTCCAGCTCGCGGGCCACCACGTGCATCATGATCTCCGGGCCGCACGTCAAGATGAACGCCTTCCGGAGGTCCATCAGGCGCTCGGCCATGGGGAGCAGGGTTGTGACCACCCCGATGTGCCCGCGCCAGGCCTCATCCCCGCGGTCCACCGTCACGAGGACCTGAAGATCCAGCCGACCCCGCCAGCGTTCCAACTCTGCTGGATACAGCAGGTCGGCGGGCGTGCGGGCTCCATAGAGGAGCACCACCCGCTCATATTCGGAGCGATGGGCCAGGATGTGCTGGAGGGCAGGGCGCAGGGGTGCCAGCCCGATGCCTCCGGCGACGATCAGGACATCGTGTCCCTTTGCCTCCTCCATGGGCCAGCCCCTCCCGAAGGGGCCTCGCACGCCCACTACGTTGCCCTTCCCAAGCCGGGCCATGGCCCGTGTGACGGATCCGACCGCCCGCACCGTGTGCTCTAGGTCCCCGCTGCGGGGATGGACCCCGCTGATGGAGATGGGGACCTCGCCCATGCCGAACAGATAGAGCATGTTGAACTGGCCGGGCTGGAAAGCTGGCGGGCGACCCCCTGGAGGGCGCATGCGAAACGTCACGGTGTCCTCTGTCTCCCGGCGGATCCCCGTCACTTGATAAGGGACGGGAAGAAAGCGCTCCAGCGTCGGCGCCGTCGGGTGGGTGAGGGGAAGGATCATGGCATCCTCCGCTCCGGCAGGGCATAGAGATCCAGCAGCTGCAGGCGGGTCGCTTTCAGGCGGCTGGCGATCACGGCGAGCAGACGGCTTAGGATCCAGGCGGCAAGGGCGTGGTCCTGGCTCATCTGGGCTCGGAGGGCGGCGGCATCCAGGACCACGGCGGTGGTCTCGGCGAGGGCGCGGGCATCGAACTCCCAGCGGTGAGGCGGGAGCACCCACGACCAGCCGACGACTTCGCCCGCGCCCACCGTCTGCAGGCGCAGGGCCCCCCGTCCTGGCGCGAACATCTCGATGGCTACCAGGCCATCTACGATGAGGAAGAAAGCGTCGGCGGCGCGGCCCTCCCGCAGCAGCAGCGCGTCCGGCGGATAGGTCTGCAGCCGCGCCATCTCCGCCAGAACCTCCTTCCAGGCCTCCTCTATGTCGTGGGTGAAGGGGTGCTGGCGCAGGGCCTCTAGGATCGCCGCTTCGGACATCCGATCACCTCCTCTCCGCCTCGGGGGTGGCGCCGTCGGCCCTGCGGATGGCGGCTACCTCTTCGGTCAGATCGATCCCTACTGGGCACCAGGTGATGCAGCGCCCACAGCCGACGCATCCCGAGGTCCCGAACTGCTCCCACCAGGAGGCCAGCTTGTGGGTCAGCCACTGCCGGTAACGGGCCTTGGCGCTCTGGCGAATAGGGTGGCCAGCCGTGTAGGTGAACTCCGTGGTGAAGCACGAATCCCAGCGGCGCACCCGCTCGGCCCAGGTGCCGGTCAGGTCGCTGACATCTTCTACCGTGAAGCAGAAGCAGGTGGGGCAGACCATGGTGCAGTTCCCGCAGGTGAGGCAACGCCGGGCCACCTCGTCCCAGCGGGGATGCTCCAGATTTCGATAGAGCAAGGCGGGCAGATCGGTGGTGTCCATCTGCCGGCCCATCGCACGGGCGGTGGCGGCGAGCTGCGCCTCCACCGCGGCTTGGTCGGCCTCCGTGGCAGGCACGCAGGGGATGCCGGCCATCAGCCCCGCGCCCCGCTCCGTGCCGATCTCAACGATGAAGGCGTCCGCCAGCTCGGTGAGGATGAGATCTGCGCCCGGCGGGACCTTGGGCCCGGTGCCCATGGAGGCGCAGAAGCACGTGCCGCCGGCAACGGCACACTGCACCGCGATCAGGAAAACCTCCTCCCGACGGGCCTGATACGCGAGGTCCACATACGGCCCGCCCATGAACACCCGATCCAGGATGGCGATGGCGTGAAGCTCGCAGGCCCGGACCCCCAGGAACGCGTAGCGGGGGGGAGGATCCGAGGGGACGACCCACTCGAACCCTGCGCCGTTGCGGCGAGCTTGGCCCAAGGAGAGGACCGGAGGATGCAGGAAGCGCTTCCAGGAATAGGGCCCCACCACATAGCCGAAGAAAGAGGAATCCTCCCGACGCCTCAGGCGATAACGCCCGCCGTCCTGCTCGTCTGTCCATCCGATGGGGAGATCTGAGATCTGATGGATCTCATCGTAAATGATGGCCCCTTCCTGAATGCGGGGGCCGATGACGGTGTAGCCCTGTCGACGGAGCGCATTGATCAGGTCCTGCAATCGAACTTTCTCCATCCGCCAAGCAGAGCCTGGAGCGGGGATCTGGGCTTCAGGGTTTGCCATGGCGCTCTCCTCCCTTGGAACCAAAGGCCAGGCGGAAATCCGGGCCCTCCCTCGATAATTGTGAGCCCTCCCACTTTGGGGAGGTCAGTGACGAAGCACAGCGACAAATTGTTATCTTGTTCACATTATAGCACATTATATGGCTCTGCCTAACAGATTCGAGGGAGGGGTTCGCCGGCGGGCATGCTGACCACCCGGAAGCCGCCCACCCGGGTCCGCAGCAAGACCAGGTGACGAGGGTCTTCAACGACCTCTCCGATCACGGTGGCTTCCCGGCCCAGGGGATGGGACCGCATCGCCTCCAGCACCCGCTCCGCGTCCTCCCGGGCGACGATGGCTACCAGCTTCCCCTCGTTGGCCACGTGGAGAGGGTCCAGGCCTAGCAGCTCGCAGGCTCCTTTCACCTCATCCTGGATAGGGATGCGCGCCTCGTCCAGCTGGATGCCCACACGGGAGCTCGTGGCGATCTCGTTGAGGGCGCTGGCCAGGCCGCCCCGGGTGGCATCGCGCATGCAGCGGATGCGAGGGCTGGCGCGGAGCATGGCGGCCACCAGGGTGTGGAGCGGCGCGGTGTCGGAGCGGATGGGCTGCTCAAACTCGATCTGCTCCCGGGCCAGCATCACGGCGATGCCATGGGCGGCGATGGGGCCGTTCAGGAGCACCACATCCCCGGGCCGGGCCTGGTCCGCGGAGAGCGTCCCCTCGTATTCCACGACGCCGAGGCCGGTGGTGGTGATGAAGATCTTGTCCGCCTTCCCCCGGTTGACCACCTTGGTGTCGCCGGTGACGATGGGGACGCCGGCCTCCGCGGCGGCCTGGCGCATGGAGTCCACGATCTGACACAGGGTCTCGATGGGCAGGCCCTCCTCCAGGATGAAGGCGGCGCTGAGGAACAGGGGGCGCGCCCCGCTCACCGCCAGATCGTTGATGGTCCCGTTGACCGCCAGCCGGCCGATGTCGCCCCCAGGGAACACGATGGGGTCCACGACGAAGGCGTCGGTGGTGAAGGCCAACCGCAGCCCGTCAACCGTCGCGACGGCGGCGTCGTTGAGCACGCGCGTATCCGGCGGCAGGAGGAGGGGTCGAAACACCTTCTCGATCAGCTCGTGCATCAGCCGGCCCCCGCTCCCGTGGCCCAGCAACACCGTGCGGTAAGACAGGGGCGGGATAGGGCAGGCGCTCGGGCTTTCCGCGCGCATGGTCTCACGCTCCGTGGAACTAGGGTTCTCGCTTCTCTAAGAACGCCGAGAGGCCCTCAGCGAAGTCGGGCGTCTCCGCGATCTCCGCGAGGTGTCGCAGCTCTTTGGCCATATGACCGTCCAGCCAGTCGATGCCCAGGGCTTCGTTGATGAGGGCCTTGGTGATGGCCCAGGCCCGGGTGGGCCCGCGGGCCAGCCGCTGGGCGACGGCCTCCACCTCCTGATCGAACGTCTCGAAGGGGAAGATGCCGTTGATCAGGCCCCAGGCCAGGGCCTCCTGGGCGGTGAGGCGCGGGTTGAGGAAGACCATCTCCATCGTCCGCCGCAGGCCGATGAGGCGGGCGAGGAGGAAGGT
This sequence comes from Thermoflexus sp., assembly GCA_017743605.1. Classification (GTDB taxonomy): domain Bacteria; phylum Chloroflexota; class Anaerolineae; order Thermoflexales; family Thermoflexaceae; genus Thermoflexus. Next base: position 12,519 of record JAGHYO010000013.1, read on the forward strand.
GGTGCTCTCCGCCCCCGTGAGGCTGGTTTTGGAGTAGGCCCATTCGAAGGCGGCGCGATCGGAGGCGAAGACCAGATCGCATGCCATGACCAGGCCCAGGCCGCCTGCCGCCGCCACCCCCTTGACCGCGGCGATGAAGGGCTTGGGCGCGCGGCGGATCTCGGAGATGGTGCTGTGCAGATACTCCAGGATCTCCTTGAAGCTCCGTCCGTATCCACCCTCCACCGGCCGGGCCTCGGGTTGCAGGTAGGAGAAATCCTCCGGATGCTCCCGCTCCCGGACGTATTTCAGGTCCGCCCCGCTGCAAAAGGCCCGATCCGTCCCGGCCAGGATGACGCAGCGGATCGCAGGGTCGCGGGCGAGCTGCAGGGCCGCCTTCCGCAGGTCCCGCGCCATCGCCACGTCCAGGGCGTTGAACCGCTCCGGACGGTCCATCTGGATGATCCCGATCGCATCTTTCCGTTGCATCCGAATGTGATAGAGTTCGACGACAACGGGTTCCATCGGGCGCTCCCCGGGTTCTCGGAGATACATGCAGGGCCTTCCCCACGCCCAGATCTCTTCCTTGCCCATCGTCCACAGGGAGATCAAAATCCGTGCGGATCCGATTCAGGATGATACTACAGGAAAACCAGGCCGAGCAGTGGGGAAGCCGGTGGATCAGGACGCCCGCAGGGCGACGCGATGCGGCCAGGCAATTCCCGTGGGAAGGGAGGGTAACGGGCGCGCTGCGATCCTCGTGAAGCGGTTTGCCGTGTGGGAGGCACCTTCATTGGAGATGGCGGTGCGTCAGCCAATGCAACGTGTGCTCTGGGAGGCCGGGATGTGGATGAGGAAGCGGAGCGCAGCGGAACAACCCGGCTTCTGGAGGTTACATCCAGCGCTTCATGCTTTCACAGAAGTCCTTTGAGTCAGGATCAAATGAACAACGGGAAGAGCCCTCAACTCCAATTTGGATAGATCGATGATCTTGCTGGCCTCCTCAATCTCAATCCCTATAACACGATTGTGCTCGTCAAAGTCCAGCACAATCCCTGGGGCGATCTCCTCTGATTCAGTACTTACTCCTTCAATCAATTTGATATACAACATGTCGGTCTCATGGTGATATTCGAAAATCATTGTCTTCTCCCCATTAAGGCCTGAAGCGGCGGTCGAAAAAAGCGTTATGCACGGTCTCCCCATCCGGTTCTGTCACGACTCGAAGGTACTTGTCTACCTCGGCCACATACCCCCAATAACGGATACGCCCGTTGGGCTGCACTTCGGTACGAATATGATTCTTTAGAACGTGCTCAATCCATTCCATCTTAAGGTAAGGCCGACGAACCATGACACTTGTTCTGAAGTAAGCCGTCGTTTTCATCTATCACGATCTGGATGTAGTATATCTGCCTAACGATGGATGGTCGGAAATCCGGGATTCCCAGCCAGCTGGAATCTTATAAGGCCTATCCTTGATGCCATACTCAGCAGCCAGATAGGCGTAATGTTGCCAAAGCAATGCGATGATCTCCTCGCGGTTCAAGATTTCACCCCGTGGGGAACACACAGGATATGTGCGACCTGACGGCACTATAGCAGAGGAGAGCCCTCACGTCAAGTCTGTCCCTTCCAGCTCCCTCATTCCCTTAGGCCCTGTGATGTGCCCCCCGTATTCATACCAGATGCGGCAGGCTCCCTCGCTGCTCACCATGCAGGCACCTACGGGGTTCTCAGGCGTGCACTCTTTGCCGAAGAGCCGGCAATCGTAGGGCGTGGCGATGCCGGCCATGATGTTGCCGCAGAGGCATTCCTGGGTGAGACGGGGCGGGGTGTCGCCCAGCCATTCGGAGAGCCGGATCTCGAAGCGGGCCCGAGCGTCCACCCAGGCGTATTTCCGCCGCAGGCGCAGGTTGCCGTTGGGAACATAGGCGATGCCCCGCCAGACCCCGCTCTCGGTCTCGAAGACCTCCCACAGCAGCCGCTGGGCGTTGCGGTTGCCCTCCGGCGTGACGCAGCGCGGATAGGCGTTGACCACCCGTTTCTCCCCCCGGCGGATCAGCTCCACCAGTTGCACCAGGGCGCTCAGGATGTCCAGGGGCTCGAAGCCGGCCACCACCACCGGGATGCCGTGGCGTTCCACGAAGCGCTCGAAGATCTTCCACCCGGTGATGGTGGCGGCGTGGCCGGCGGCCAGGAACCCCCGCACCCGGGTCTGGGGCATCTCGGCCACGATCTCCATCGCGGGCGGGACGTATTTTTGGGCGGACAGGACGGAGAAGTTCTTCGGAGGGCTGGAGAGGATGACAGCGGCGGTGGCCACCGCGGTGGTCTCAAAGCCGGTGGCGAAGAAGACCACCTCGCGGTCGGTCTCCCGGGCGATCTGCAACGCCTCCCACGGGCTGTAGATCACCCGGACATCCGCGCCCTCCGCTTTCGCCTCCGCCAGGGACTTGCGGGTCCCGGGCACCCGGAACATGTCCCCGAAGGTGGCCAGGATCACCCCCTGCTCGGCCAGGTAAACGGCCTCGTCCACCTCTGGCATGTCGGTCACGCACACCGGGCAGCCGGGCCCCATGATCACCTGGAGGTTCGGTGGGATCAGGCTTCGGAGACCGAAGCGGGCGATGCTCTGCTCATGGGTGCCGCAAACGTGCATGATAGTGATAGGCTCGTGCAGATCCTGGCACAGCCGGTCCAGGGCTTGCCGGAAGGCCTGCACCCGTTCCGGATCCCGGAACTCCAGCCGCTCAGAAGGCTTCGCGATGCGCGCCCGGATCATGGCCCTTCCTCCACGGAGCGGAGCTCATCCTGGATCTCGGTGCGTAGCAGATCCTCTTCAGTGGCCTGGAGGAGGGCCTCGTAGAAAGCCAGAGTGCTCTCCGTCTCCTCCGGGGGGATGCGGCGGATGGCAAAGCCCACGTGGACCAGGACGTAGTCCCCTGGCGAAACGGGCTCATCCACCGTGTGGAGCAGCACTGGCTTGCGCACTCCCCAGAAATCCACCAGAGCGGTCATCTCGTTCACCTCTACGACTTTGCCTGGCACGCCTAAGCACATCACACACCTCCTGTAGACAACGGATCGGAAGCCCCCGGCTGGCGGGATGCTCCCTCGAGACAGGCTGCGGCGATCAGGATCTGGCCCAGGCTGATTCCCCCATCGTTGGGCGGGACCTGGCGGTGCAGGAGGACGGTGAAGCCTTCCTCTTCCAGACGTCGGGCGGCCTCTTCGGTCAGATAACGATTCTGGAAGCAGCCGCCGGTCAGCGCCACCCGCGTCTCCCCCACGGCCCGGGCCACGGCGACGATGGCCTCCACCAGGGCCCGGTGAAAGCGCGCGGCGATCTTCTCCCGCTCCACGCCGCGCCGCAGATCCTCCCGGATCGCCTCCAGGAGGGGGCGCCAGTCCAGGATCCAGGCGGGCTCTCCCCTGGAGTTTTCCACCAGGGGAAGCGGATAAGCGCGCCGCTCGGCGGGATCGGCGAGGAACTCCAGCGCCATGGCCGCCTGGCCTTCGAAGCTCACCTGCTGGTGCAGATCCAGCATGGCCGCCACCGCGTCGAACAGCCGCCCCATGCTGGAGGTGCGCGGAGCGTTCAGCCCGCGGGCGATCATCCGGGCCAGGGCCTGGCGTTCGGCCGGGCGCAGCGCCCGCACCGGCGGGAGGTCCTCCCATTCCATCGCCGCCTCGCCCGCCATCTCCCACAGCAGCGCGAAGGCGACCCGTCGGGGCTCGTAGACCGCCGCGTCCCCTCCGGGCAGGGAGAAAGGCCGCAGGCTGGCGACGCGCCGGAAGCCGGAGGCGTCCCCCCACAAGAACTCGCCGCCCCAGATGGTCCCATCCGGTCCGTAGCCGGTGCCATCCCAGGCGACCCCCAGGGCCGGGCCTTCCACGCCGTGATCGGCCAGACAGGCCGCCAGATGGGCGTGATGGTGCTGGATCGGGAGAAGGGGCAACGGAGAGGGAAGCCGGACCAGCAGGGGGAGGTCCCCGGCGGCGGCCCGTTGCGCCCAGATCGTCGAGGCGTAGTCCGGGTGCAGATCGTGGGCGATGGCGACCGGCTCCGCCTCATACAGGCGGAGGAAATCCACGATCATGCGCTCGAAGGTCCGGAGGGCCTCCACCGTGTCCAGGTCTCCGATGTGGGGGCTCAGGAAGATCTGGCGGCCGACGCTGAGGGCGATGGTGTTCTTGAGGTGCCCGCCCACGGCCAGCAAGGTGGGCAGCGGCCGGCTCAGGAGGATGGGCAGCGGCGCGAAGCCGCGAGCCCGACGGAGGATGCGGGGCTCCCCCCGCATCCAGACCATCACGCTGTCGTCGGCGTGGCGGGCGATGGGGCGGTTGTGGATCAGAAAAGCGTCGGCGACGCGGGCCAGCCGCTGGAAGGCCTCTCGCTCGTTGGTGCAGATGGGCTCGTCGGTCAGGTTGCCGCTGGTGGCCACCACGGGGAAGTCCAGCTCCCGCAGCAACAGATGGTGCAGCGGCGTGTAGGGGAGCATCACCCCCAGGTAGGGGTTCCCGGGGGCCACGTTCGGGGCCACCGGGGCTCCGGGCCGGCGGGGGAGCAGCACGATGGGGGCCTCCGGCCCGGCGAGCAGCGCCTCGATCTCCGGCGAGGTCTCGCACATCGCGCGAACCTGATCGAGGTCCCGGGCCATCAGGGCCAAGGGCTTGTCGCGGCGGGGCTTGCGAGCTCGCAGCCGCGCGATGGCCTCCTCGTTCCGCGCGTCGACCATGAGGTGGAATCCCCCCAGCCCTTTGACGGCCACGATCTGGCCCGCGCGCAGAGCGGCCGCTGCCCGGCGCAGCGCCGCGTCCCCCCGGGGGATCCGGCGGTATTCCCCCACCTGAAGGGGGAAGTCCGGGTGGTCCTCCCCATCCGAATCGGCGGAGGGCTCCCGCGCGTAGAACGCGAGGGTCGGGCCGCAGCGCGGACACGCGTTGGGCTGGGCGTGGAACCGGCGGTCCAGCGGGTTCTCATACTCCGCCTGGCAGTCCGGGCACATGCGGAACCGGCGCATGGTGGTGTGAGGCCGGTCGTAGGGCAGGGCCTCCATGATGGTCCAGCGCGGTCCGCAATCGGTGCAGTTGGTGAACGGATAGCGATAGCGGCGATCGGCGGGGTCCAGGATCTCGGAGAGGCAGCGCGGGCATGTGGCGATATCCGGGAGGATCAGGACCGTTTTCTCCCCTTCCCCCTCGCTGTGGCGGATCTCGAAGCCGGCGTAGCCGGCCGGGTCCAGCGGAAGGGTGTGAAGGTTGTGGATGCAAGCGCGGGGAGGGACTTCCCGGGGGAGGCGCTCCAGGAAGCGCGCCAGGGCAGGCGGGGAGCCTTCCACCTCGATGAACACCCCCTGGGGATCATTCCGGACCCACCCGGCCAGGCCCAGCTCGGTGGCCAGCCGGTAGATGTAAGGACGGAACCCCACGCCCTGCACGGCGCCCTGGATCTCCACCCGCAGCCGTCGCCGTTCAGCGGCCATGATCCCCTCGACGCGCCTCAAGTTGCGCCGTCAGCCATCCCACCCACTCGTCCACGCCCTGGCCGGTCCGACAGGAGAGGAGGAAGAGAGGGATCCCCGGGCGGAGGATCGACAGGCCGTGCCGGAAGGCGGAGAGGTCGAAGTCGATGTAGGGCATGAGGTCCGCTTTGTTGAGCACAACGGCGTCGGCCTTTTGGAACATCCCCGGATACTTGTAGGGCTTGTCGTGTCCCTCGGGGACGCTGGCGATTACCACCCGGAGGTGGGCCCCCAGGTCGAACTCCGCCGGGCAGATCAGGTTGCCGACGTTCTCGATGAACAGCAGGTCGAGGTCGGGAAGGGAGAGATGGGAGAGGGCAGAGCGGACCATAGGGGCGTCTAGGTGGCACGCCCCGCCGGTGTTGATCTGCACCACCGGGACGTTGCGGGCGGCGATGCGCTCGGCGTCTATGGTGGAGGCGATGTCCCCCTCGATCACCCCGACGCGCAGGGAAGGGGAAAGGCGCTCCAGGGTGGCGAGGATCAGGCTGGTCTTGCCAGCCCCGGGGGAGGACATCAGGTTGACCACGAGCAGGCCGGCGGCATCGAAAGCCGTTCGGTTCTCCGCGGCCGCCATGTCATTGGCGCTAAGGATAGCCTTCACCACCGGGATGTAGGTCGCCATCTTCCACCTCGATGCACTCCACAAGACAGCGGTTTCCTCCTTCGATCTGAATGTCGAAGCTGCCGCAGAGAGGGCAGGCGGGCAGGAGCGGGGGCTCCACCAGGAACGTGCCGCCGCAGGTCTGACAACGTCCCTCCCCGGGCTCCCTGCGGATGCGCAGGAGGGCGCCTTCGGCGAGGGTGCCTTTGCTGAGCAGTTCGAAGTAGAAGCGGATGGAGTCATCGACGTAGCTGGTCAGCGCGCCTACCGTGAGCCCCACCGCCGTGACCCGGCGCGCCCCCGCCGCCTCCGCCGCCTCCAGCACGACGGATAGGATTGCCTGGGTGATCGCCAGCTCGTGCATAGACGCCCTCTCGTTCTCCCGGCGCTCTGACCTGAGTTGGGCGCTCCTGAAGCGGTCCTCACAATTCTAGGCTCATTGTACCTTATATCCCTCTCCCTTCTTTCGTGCAAATTGGAAGGGGCCTGAGATGAACTTTCTACCAGGCAGTTAGTGAAGCAACGCCGAGAGCCCCCGACACGCCGCGATGCCTTCCAGCAAACCCCAACGGGCCCCCCTCCACTCCGGATCCGGGTCCTCTCCGCCCGGGCCCACCCCTTCAGCAGGCAAGACCCTG
>JAGHYO010000324.1 GCA_017743605.1 Thermoflexus sp.
CCCGTCGGATAGGCCCCGGCGGTCACCGCATAAGCCCCAGCCGGCAGCCAGGTTGGGATCTGGAGGGCGCGCCAGAGGGTGACGGAAGTTCCCGGCTGCATCGCCGAGGTAGGGATGGGCGGTTCCGCGTCGCTGCCGGTGATCCACCGGCCAGCGGGGTCCAGGAGATGGACAAATACGGTGTAGGCCTGCGAGATGGGGGCGGTGGCGCGCAACTTCAGGCCCACCCGCAGGATCCCCGGCGGGCCCTGGAGATCCGAGGCCGCGGCCTCGAGGACCAGCCCGCCCTCGAAGGGGACGGAGAGAGGCCGCCACGAAGGGGTCTCCGGCGGAGAGACGTAGCGCACGAGGGCGGCGTCCGCTGGCGCGGGCCATTCTTTTTCCACCGTTTGGATCCAGCCCGCTAAGGCCCGCTCGAGGACCTTCCAGTTCCCTCGATAGGCCGGGACGCCGAGGAGCCAGACGACCGGACGGTCGCGGAGGGCCTCCCGCCAGCGCGCTTCCTCGTTGAGATCGAAGAGACGCCAGGGCGCGTTGGGCGCGTACATCAGCAAGGCTTGATAGTGCCAGGGGGCCTGGACCACCACGACCTCCCCCGGGGCGACACGTTCGAGAAGCGTGGCGGCCACCTCCGCATACCAGGGGTTGTTTTCGGGCAGGGCGGTGTAGGCGAGGATGGTGCGGGAGAGGCCGATCAGCCCGAGCAGCCCGGCGCATCCGATGGCGAGGGCCCGGACCCGGCGAGGGGAGCGGACCAGGATGAGGGCAAGGGCCAGAAGGAGCGCGGGCAGGGCCACTGCTGCGTAGCGTGCGGCGAAGAAGTTGTAGCGCCAGCCAGCCAGAAGGAAGCCGGCCAGCGGGAGGCCTCCCGCGAGGAGTAGGAAACCCAGAGCCGGGACCCTACGTCGAATCGCCGGGATCAGCGCCCACGCTAAGATGAGGAGCATCACGCTGCCAGCCGCGACGGCGAAGCGGGCATCCGCAGCCCATCCGCTCCAGAGGGTGAGCCAGACGTTGGCTGCGATCTCCAGCGGCCCAGGGTGGATGCCGGGGTTCCCCTGGTGGCGGATCACGATGCCGATGGCAGGGGCCAAGGCGAAGTAAGCCCATAGCGCGACGGCCAGCCCGGGCATGGCCGCGCCGAGCCAAGCCGCCCGCCAGCGGCGATCTTCCCGCGGTCGTCGCAGGAGCCAGACGAAAGCGGCGGCGATCAGGAAGATCCCGTAATAGAACGTAGAGAACAGGGCGAGGCCTGCCAGCCCCCACGCCAGCCCGCGGGCGGGGGTCGGCCGGCGATCGGCCCGCACGGCCAGCCAGAGGGTCAGGGCGCCCAGCATCAGCGTGAGGGGATAGGCGCGCAGGAACATCATCAGGCTGGCCAGGAAGGGATTGAAAGCCAGGAGGGCCAAGAGCAGCGTCCCGGCCTGCTCCCCGCCGAGCGAACGGGCCAGCCGGAACATCAACGGATAAAAAGGGAAGGCGAGGAGGAGGCTGGCGAAGTAGAGCATAGGGACCGAGTGGAAGAAGGGGATCTGCTGGATGACCCAGAGGAGGAACGGGTAAAGGGGGGGCTGGCCGTCCAGGCGCAGCCCGGTGGCGATGAGGCCGGGTAGGTCGTGGGTGCGGATGGCCCAGAGCACGTACGCCTCGTCGTTATGGGCCGGGACGGGCCGCCAGAGGGCCAGGGTCAGGGCCCATGCGACGAGGAGGAGGACATGGATCATCCCGAAGGGGGTGCGCCGCATCCGAAGGAACTCCTCAGGGCTGCTTTGGAGGGGTAGCGCGACGCCTCATCCTCCAGAGGGTGAGCGGCCACAGGAAGAACACAGCGAGGCCGCTGATCACCGCCCCGATGTAGAACGAGATCGGCCGAAACCGGAAGATCACCTCGCTCTCCCCTGCAGGCAGATACACGGCCATCAGCACGCCGTCTGCGCGCCGCAATGGGGCAGGATGGCCGTTGACCGTCACCGTCCATCCGGGATACCACGGGTCGCGGGTGATGAGCAACCCCGGGCGGCTCAGACGCGCCCGATAGCGGACCTCGGTGGCGGCCTGGTGCAGGAGCTCGACCTCGTCTGGCTCCCCCATATCCGGGGCACTTAGCGGCTCGGCAGGGCCCAGCACCACCGCCTCCTCCATCGGGCAGAACGCGGGATCCCGTAGCGCAGCCAGCGTCTCCTCCATCGATTTCACCGGGCGGACCGCACGCACCACCTAAGCCCAGGGGAGCGGGGGGTCCAGCCGGTAGATGCGGGTGATCTCGTTCCCTTGAGGGATCTCCTGAAGTAGGGTGGCGGTGCGCTCTAAGGCGCCCCTGTCCGAGAGCTCCCGTCCCCAGGTGATCACATAGCGCACCCCCAGCAGCCACCACTGCATCGGCTCGGGGGTTTGCTTCAGAAAGCTGAAGTAAGGTTCCGGATGGATGGAGGTCGCCCCGCGGATATCCTCTTCTCCTAACCAGCAGCCGTAGTGGTCCGGAAGCCGGTATTCGTCGAAGAAGTGGAACGGCCGATGGGGATCCTGGGCCATCCAGGAAGCGGCCGGGTGATCGGGATAGACCGGGGAAGGGGGAACGGCGTCTAGATAGCGGTTGAAGGCGGCGAGGTTGAGGCTGACCAGTCCCAGGGCCGCAAGGGCCAGCCCGCTTCGGTTGCGCCATCCCCGGGCGCGGGCCTGTCACCATCCCCACGTCCACAGGGCGAACAGCAGGCTGAGGCCGACCTCCTGGGGCAGGCGCCGGTGGTCGCTGGGGTCGATCCCCTGGCGGGCCAGGAAGGCGACCACGGGCAGGCTGAGGGCAAAAACCAAGATCATCGCCCCGCTGACGCGGTTCCCGGCGGAGAGGATCCAGGGGCGCGTGCGGGGGAGGCCGCGCAGCAGGGCCGCCAGCCCGTGGGCGCTCAGGGCGGCCAGGGCCAGGCGGACCCAGAGGGCATGCCGCTCTCTTGGCTGCGGGTGGTGGCGTAGAAGGGGACGAGCTGGAAGAACACGTCATAAAGCGGGAAGTTGGCCCCGAAGGAGAGAAGGAGGCTGGCCAGCCCGATCCCAGCCCAGAAGCAGGCTTGCTGCCCGCCCCGGGCCAGAGCAGGGATGAGGAGGGTGAGGGGGAGGAGACCCGAATACAGAGGCTGCCAGTGGCTCACCAGGCCGGGCTGGAGGAGCTGGAGGACATCCTGGACCGGGAAGCCGGTGCCGGATTCCGGGAAGGGCAGGCGCAC
>JAGHYO010000325.1 GCA_017743605.1 Thermoflexus sp.
GGCGCGCCGGCTGGGCTTCCTCGACTACGCCGTGCTGTGGGGAGACCTCGGCGTGGGGTTGCTGGTGATGGGCGCCGGCGCGCTGCTGGTGCCCGGGCTGGGGCTGCCCCAGGCGCTGCTGGCCATCGTCGTCGGGACCCTGCTGGGGAACCTGCTGCTGGCGGCGACGGGCTACATCGGCAGCCGCACCGGCGCCCCCACGATGGTGCTGCTCCGCCCCGCCCTGGGACGCCTCGGCTCCTATCTCCCCACCGCCCTCAACGTGCTGCAGCTGATCGGCTGGGGAGCCTTCGAGATCCTCATCATGGCCCAGGCCGCCAACTTCATCAGCGCCCGCTTCCTCGGCTTCTCCAGCTACCCCTTCTGGGCCATCGCCTTCGCCCTCTGGTGCACCCTGATGGCCGTCGGGGGACCGCTGGTGGTGGTGCGCCAGTGGCTGGAGAAGTTCGCCGTCTGGCTGGTGTTGCTGACCACCCTCTGGCTCACCGTCCACCTGCTGACCCGCGGGGATCTCGCGGCGCTGTGGCGGCAGCCCGGGACCGGGGAGATGCCCTTCTGGCTCACCGTGGACCTGGTGGCGGCGATGCCCATCTCCTGGATGCCTCTGGTGGCGGATTACAACCGCTTCGCCCGGCGGGCCGGCCCCGCCTTCTGAGGCACCCACATCGGGTATTTCATCGCCAACGTCTGGTTCTACGGCCTCGGCGCCTCGCTCCTCCTGAGCGCCCGGACCAGCGACCTGGTCCAGGCCATCGGGGCCCTGGCCATCGGCTGGATCGTGCTGCCCATCATCCTGGTGGACGAGACGGACAACGCCTTCGCGGACATCTATTCGGCGGCGGTCTCCCTGCAGAACATCTGGCCCCGGGCCCGGCAGGCCCTCTTCGCGGTCCTCATCGGCGCGATCTGCCTGATCCTGGCCCTCACGGTGCCCCTGGCCCAGTATGAGAACTTCCTGCTCCTCATCGGCACCTTCTTCGTGCCCCTCTTCGGGGTCCTGGCGGCGGACTACTTCGTCCTCCGCCGGTCCTACACGGAGGCCGACCTGTATCAGCCCCCGGCCTTCCGATGGGAGGGTGTGATCGCCTGGGCGCTGGGCGTGGTCACCTATCAGGCCCTCACCCGTCTCGCCCCCTCCGTGGGCGCTACCTTCCCCGCCTTCGGGGTCTCCTTCCTGGCTTACCTGGGGATCGCGGGGGCGCTCCGCGGGATCGGCCGCGTCCGGCCGGAGCGCGCGTGAGAAATCGAACCCGGGGGAGGGAACGGCCTCGATTGCGGCACGGCCAGCCGTTTTCTCCCCCTTTCAGATCTTCCTTATGCTTGCGCGAAGGAAGAGGGGGAGAACTCGATGACACGGGCCCGCGCGTTGTGGGAAGCCCATCAGGATCTGGTTCGGCGCTGCGAGGCGCATCCCTTCGTGCAGGGGATCGCCTCGGGGGAGCTGCCGCGGGAGCGTTTCGTCTTCTACGTGGAGCAGGACGCCTTCTTCCTGGAGGCCTTCGCCCGGGCTTACGCCCTGGGCCTGGCCAAGGCCCCGGATCGGGAGACGATGGACGCCTTCCGCGAGCTGCTCCAGGGCGTCTTTGAGGAGCTGCGGCTGCACGAACGCTACGCCGCGCGCTGGGGGGCGAACCTCCGCCCGGAGCCCGCGCCAGCCACCCAGGCCTACACGGATTTCCTGCTGCGGGTGGCGGCCCTGGAGCCGGTGGGGCATCTGGCGGCGGCGATGACCCCGTGCATGCGCCTCTACGCCCATCTGGGAGCCTTCCTCCGGCCGCAGACGAACCCGAACAGCCCCTACCGGGAGTGGGTGGAGACGTATTCCAGCGCGGAGTTCGAAGGGCTGGCGCGCCGCCTGGAGGCGCTGCTGGATCGGCTGCCCGGCGAGGAGGAAGCGCAGCGCGCCCTCTACCGGGCCGCGCTGCGCTTCGAGCTGGCCTTCTTCGAGGCCGCCTACCCGACGGCCGCTCGCTCCGGGTGAGGCCTGCGGGCTACGGGTTCAGCAAATACCGTCGCCGGATCCAGGCGCTGAGGCCGTCCATGGCCAGGACCAGGAGAAGCACGGTGAGCAGCACGGTGGTCAGGCGGGCGTAGGCCATGGTGCTGAGGTAGATCTGCATGTAGAACCCGATGCCCCCTGCCCCCACCAGGCCCAGCACCGTGGAGGCGCGGATGTTGTATTCCAGCATGAAGAGCAGCTGGCTGAGGACGGCGTTGGCGCTCTCCGGCCACAGCACGTAGCGGATCAGATGCCGGCGCTTCGCCCCCACGCCCCGCATCGCCTCCAGGATCTCCGGGTCGATCCCTTCGAAGAGCTCGGCGTAGAGCTTGGCCAGATACCCCACCGTGTAGAAGGCCAGCGCCAGGGTCCCGGCCAGGGGGCCCAGGCCGACCACGATGACCATCAGCACCGCCCACAGCAACGAGGGTACCGTGCGGATGGCGGCCGTCAACAGGCGGGCCGCGGCCACCACCGCGGCTGGGAAAAGGGTGCGGGAGCCTAGGGCCCCCAGCGGGAACGAAAACAGAAACCCCAGCAACGTCCCCGCCAGGGCCATCTCCAGGGTCTCGAGCAGGGCGCCGCCGATCGTCGGCAGGATCCCCAGGTCCGGCGGGAACATCTCCCGCGCGAAGCGCGCCAGGTTCAGGCCGCCCTGGAGCAGACGGCCGGCCTCAAAGAAGCCCATGCGGTAAAGCAGCGCGGCCAGCACCGCCAGCATCCCCAGGCCGAGCCCGAACTCCCGCCACGGGCCCAGCGCCCAGCCCACCGTCATCCGTCGCTCCATCCGCTCCGCCTTCATCCCCATCGGTTCACGACCTCCTCTATTCGTCCAAAAGAGCTGTTCCCATAGGGCGCGGGTTCACGCCCGCGGATCGACGGCGACGAGGGAAGGGGCAGCGGGAACCGGGGACGGCTCCGAGGGGGCTTCGATGAGCTCCCGGAGGACCGGCCAGGAGAGGGCCGCAGCGGCGCTCTCGTGGACGATGCGGCCCTCTTTGAGCACCGCCACGTGATCGGCGAACTCCTGGACCAGCTGGATCTCATGGAGGTTCAGGATCACGGTGAGGCCGCGCTCCCGGGCCAGCTCCCGCACCCGCGTCAGCACCTGGGCTGCCCGGGGCAGATCCAGGTCGGAGACGAACTCGTCTGCCAGGATCACCTGGGGGTCCTGCATCAGGGTGCGGGCGATGGCCACCCGCTGGCGCTCGCCGCCGCTGAG
>JAGHYO010000326.1 GCA_017743605.1 Thermoflexus sp.
GGAGCGTCTTTCGTCGCGATCCTTGCCTCATCGAAGACGGGGTTCGGGGCGAAAGACCCTCCTACAGAAACCATCTTTTTGTAGGAGCGGCTTTAGCCGCGACCATCGCGTCATCAATGTAGGACAACTGCCCGCCGTTGCCCTGCTTGAACCCCATGGCGCAACAAGGAGGAGAAGACGGCCTCTGTCCTTCTCCGATCATTCAAGGACATGCGCCGGGCCTTTTTCCACCCTCCAGCGTTTCCTCTCCCTCGCGCGCTGCCGGATCGCTCAAATGGTTTTGAGACGGATTCTTCCTTTAGAAGGCACCTGCTCACCCGAACACAAATTTCAGATCCGGTATCTCTGCGAAATGTGTATCCCGGGTGGCCAGAGTCAACCTTTCGGGTTTATCCTTTCACAATCTTGATCAATTGCTTGACGAATTTGTTCGATCTCTTCCATAGGGATCGCTCCGGCAAAGCGAAGCAGCTCTCGCCCCGGTGTGCCCTGAGGAGCCTCTTGAAGCATTGCTTTCACATATTCAAGGATTTGTTTCTGCCGTTGTTCTGATAATCGCTCGAGTTTTTCTATAATTTCGTAGATGATTGTCTTCCCATTATTCATATTGTCTGCCTCCGCTTGGAGCTTGTCTTCGCCCGTGATTGCTTGCCTCATACTCACTGTGAGGCGACCGGAGCCGTCGAAGCGGTCCCTGGAGATGACTGTGCCGCTTTCGGTGGCTCGCAAGGACCAGGCCGGGCAGGTCGTTTCCTTCGACTCTGGGCGCGGTTCCTGTTCCGGCCACGCGCGGAAGCCTCCGGGTCGTCGGGCAGGGCTTGCCTTATGTGGCCGCTTCCATGGCTTCTCCCAGCGCCTCCTCGAAGATGCGGAGCCCTTCCTGGATCTGTTCCGAGGTGACGATGAGGGGTGGGATCCAGCGGATGACGTTGTCGTAAGTGCCACAGGTGAGCAGGAGCAGGCCCCGGCGGAAGCAGGCAGCCTGAACCGCCTTGGCCATCCCGGTGTCCGGCTGGCCGTCCCGGGTGAACTCCACCTCCACCATCAGGCCCCGCCCGCGGACCTCCCCGATGGCGGGGAAGCGGGCGGCGAGCCGGCGCAGGCCTTCCAGCAGCTCAGCGCCCCGGGCGGCCGCGTTCTCGGGAAGCCGCTCCTCCTTCATCACCCGGATGGTGGCCGTGGCCGCCGCGCAGGAGACCGCGTTGGCCCCGAAGGTCCCCCCATGGGCTCCCGGCTTCCAGCGGGCCATGAGTTCCGCGCGCGCGGCGATGGCGGAGAGAGGCAGCCCTGAGGCGATCCCCTTCGCCATGATCAGGATGTCCGGCACGACCCCTTCATGCTCCACAGCGAAGAAGCGGCCGGTCCGCCCGAAGCCCGTCTGCACCTCGTCGGCGATCAGCAGGATGCCGTAGTGATCGCACCGCTCCCGCAGGGCGGCGAGGAACCCCTGTGGGGGCACCACGTAGCCGCCCTCGCCCAGGATGGGCTCCACCAGGATGGCCGCCGTCTCCTCCGGGGCCGTCTGGGATTTGAGGAGAAGATCCAGCTCCCGCAGACAGAAGCGCAGGGTGGTCTCCTCATCCCATCCGTAGCGATAAGGGTAGGGGTAGGGCGCGACGTAGATCCCGGCGGGCAGCGGCTGGTAGCCAGCCCGGTAGATCGTCTTGCTGGTCGTGAGGGCCATGGCCATGTGGGTCCGCCCGTGGAAGCTCCCCTGGAAGACGATGAGGTTGGGCCGGCCGGTGACGTAGCGGGCCAGCTTGACCGCTGCCTCCACCGCCTCCGCCCCGCTGTTGGCGAAGAAGAACGTGTCCAGGGGAGCGGGGACGACGGTGAGCAGCTCCTCCACCAGCTCCAGCACGGGGCGGTGGATGACGATGTTGATCTGGCCGTGGAGGAGACGAGCCGCCTGCTCATGGATCGCCGCCACGACTTTGGGATGGCAGTGACCGGTGTTGGTCACCCCGATCCCGCTGGTGAAATCCAGATAGCGCCGTCCGTCCGCCCCGTAGAGGTAGACGCCCTCGCCGTGGCTGACCTCCAGGTCGAAGATGCGCAACCAGACGGGGGAAAGATGCGCGCGGGTCGTCATCTCCGGCCTCCTGTTCGACGGGAATCGATGGGGGACGTCCCCCTCCATTCTAACCCGGTCGGGCAGGGCTTGCCGGGCCCAGGCCTCCTCAGAACACCCGTCCGCCCAGAGGAACCTCCGCATCGGGCCGCAGGAGGACCACCTCCCCGGCCTCGTCGGGGACGCCCAGGACCAGGACCTCGGAGACGAAGCCGGCGACGTTCTTCGGCGGGAAGTTGACCACGGCGATGACCAGCCGCCCCACCAGTTCCTCCGGCCGGTAGCGGGCGGCCAGGGCCGCGCTGCTGGTCCGCACCCCCAGCTCGGGCCCGAAGTCGATCCAGAGACGGATGGACGGCTTGCGGGCTCGGGGATGGGGCTCCGCGCGGACCACCCGCCCGACCCGCATGTCGACCCGAAGGAAGTCCTCATAGGTGATCGGCGCCATGCGCCAACCTCCTCGGAAAGATGGATGCAATCCCATGACTTTAACACCGATGATTTTTCAGCAGGATCCGGAAGCGGGAGGGGTGTGTCCCAAAATCGTAGGACAACTGCTCGCAGTTGTCCTACAAAGCGGCCAGCTCGACAAAATTGGGACACACCCAGTGGGAGCGCTCCCGTTTCCCGGGCGAGGCGACCGCTTCCGCCTCGGGATCGGAGGGAAAGGATCCTGCGGCCGATGGATCGAACGTCCAGCGACGGAAGAACGAGGCTGGAAAAACCCGAGCGCCCTGCCCGGAGGAGGGTGCATCATCCGTTTTGTCCGGCTCGGCCGCATTGTAGGAGCGGCTTCAGCCGCGACCTTTGCGCCATCGAGAACCAGGGGTTCCGGGTTACCGAAGCGGCTTCCACTGCGACCCTTGCGTCATCGAAGACGAGGGTTCGGGGCGAAAGCCCCTCCTACAGAAACCATCTTTTTGTAGGAGCGGCTTCAGCCGCGACCTTTGCGTCATCGAGAACCAGGGGTTCCGGGTTACCGAAGCGGCTTCCACTGCGACCCTTGTGTCATCGAAGGCGGAGGTTCGGGGCTCTTCCTCTCCGATGATCGGAGATCGGGTGGAGGGCAACGGCCCGCAGTGGCCCGGCTGGGACCCCATGGCGCGATAGGAGGGGGAAGGTGGCTTCGGCCTCGCTCC
>JAGHYO010000014.1 GCA_017743605.1 Thermoflexus sp.
CCTTCTCCAGGATCCGGCACGCCCGGGCGTGGGCATACTGGAGATACGGCCCCGTCTGCCCTTCTAGGTTGAGGGCCGCATCCCAGTCGAAGACGATCGCCTTGTTGTTGTCCACGCTGAGCATGCCGTATTTCATCACTCCCATGGCAACGGCGCAGGCGATCTCCGCCTTTCGCTCAGGGGGGAGCTCCGGGTTCTTCTCCTCCACGATCCGTCGCGCCCGCTCCCGAGCCTCGGCCGCGAAATCCTCATAAAGCACCACTGTCCCTGCCCGGGAAGACATCTTCCCGCCAGGCAGGGTGACCATCTCATAGGCCAGGTGATAACACTTGCTCGCTTGAGGGAAGCCCCACAGCTCCAGAATCTTGAAGATCTGTTTGAAGTAAAGGGACTGGCGGACGTCGACCACGTAGATGGAGCGATCGATGCGATGCTGCTCGAACTTGCGCTTGGCCAGGGCGAGGTCCTTGGTGGAATAGAGAGTGGTGCCGTCGCTGCGCAGGATCACCAGGGCGCGATATTCCTCCTTCCCTTCCTGCCCTAGGAGCCGATCGATCTCCACGACCACCGGGCCGTGGGGGCGGAGATCGGTGGCGATGCTGCGGGCGACCAGCTCCTCCGTGATGCGCTTACCCTCCTCTTCGACCTCGCTCTCGAAGAACCAGACGTCGAAGGCGATCCCCAGCTCCTCATAGATCCGCCGGAACTCCTCCAGACTCCACTCTCGGGTCTGCCGCCAAAGCTCCAGGAGTGCAGCGTCCCGGGCTTCCCAGCGGGCATAGAGAGCCCGCAGCTCTTTCTCATAATTCCACTCTTCGGGACGATGGCCGATCTCCCGATAGCGGGCCTGGAGCCGCATCACCGCTTGTCGATCCGCCTCACCGCCCTTCCCCCGCCGGACTCGGGCCTTCTCCCACAGCTCGCCCAACCACCGGCCCATCGCCTCCCAGATGGACCACAGCCAGTCTTTATCGGCCACGGCATCCAGGTCCGGCAGCTCCCCCATCGCCAGGGCCCGGATGAGAACCGCGGCGTCCTTCTGGCCGATGGGGCCGGAGGCCGCATGGGCGGCCAAAGCCTCCGAGAGGCGGGTCAGCAGGAAATCCCGCACCCAGGGAGTAACTCCCTCCTCCCGGAAAGCCGTCAGCAGGAAGCGCACCGCCTCCCGACGGTAGGCGTCGGCCTCTTCCAGGCGGGCTTCGGCCTCCGCATACACCTGACCCAGCCATGCGCCCCGCCGCTCCGCCGGCTCCTCCCCTTGGCGAAAACGCAGATAGCCCCACAGGCACTTGATCACGTGGGCGCCGATGTCCCCCGGGTAGGTCGCTCGGATCACCTCGAAGCCGGCGAAATCCAGGATGCGGGAGAGCGCATTGCCCAGCACCGCGTTGCGCAAATGTCCGATATGGAACGCCTTGTGGGTGTTGGGCTGGGAGAACTCCACCATCACCCGCTCCCCCTTCCGGGCCCCCCGACCGTAGTCCGGCCCCTCCCGGAGAACTGTCTCGATGACCGAGCGGGCGACCTGGGAAGGGTTGAAATAGAGGTTGAGATAGCCCCGCACCGCCTCCACCCGCTGGAAGCGGGGATCCGTCCGGAGGGCCTCCCGCAGCTGCTCCGCCAGACGCTCGGCGATCTCCTGTGCTCGGGCGGGGACGTTCAGGTCCGGCCGGCGCTTCTTCTCCTGAGCGGCCAGCTGCATCGCCAGAGGGGTCGCCATCCCCCACGTGTAATCAAAGGGGAGATCCCGCCACTCCATCCCCGGAGGCTCCGGAAGGCCAAGGGTTCGTAGGGCGCGGCGGACCCGGTCGGAAGCCCACTCCCGATACGCGGAGAGAATCATCGCGCCGGATCCTCCTGAGGTTCCGTATAAACTCACAGAGGCCGCTTTCGGCGGCCTCTGTGGGGAAAAATGGCGCGCCCGGCAGGATTTGAACCTGCGACCTCTGCCTCCGCAGGGCAACGCTCTATCCAGGCTGAGCTACGGGCGCATTCGCCGTCCTCATTCTAACATAATCCGCCCGCCTTGACAAGACCAAGTGCCTTAGCGTCGGGCGCGACCCTGTTTCCTCACGGCTGGTAGGGGTTGAGCGTCCGAAGGAAGGCGACGATGTCCATCAGATCCTGGTCCGTCAGGGCCGGGTTGCCCCCCTTCGGCGGCATGGGCATCCCTGTGACGTTGGCCGGATCCGTCGCCATCCGCCCCCTCTTGATGAACTCTACCAGCTGCTCGTCCGTCTGCTGCCGCACGAAGGCGCTGGTCGTCAGATTCTGTCCCAGCCCCGGCACGCCCTTTGCCTCCGGCCCATGGCACGCAACGCACGTGCTGAGATACAGCTCCTTCCCCCTCTCCGCATCCCCCTTCAGGGCGATCGCCACTGGCTCAGGTTGAGGCGCTGGAGCAGAGATCGAGGCGCTCCCCTCCGTCGACGCAACGGCGGCGAATCCCTGAAGATTCAGCGTGGGGTAGAAGATCACCGCCAGGACGACGAGCGAAGCCAATCCGCTGATCACAAAGGGCCAGGGGCCGATCGGCTGGGGAGGAGCAGCCGGCGCGGCAGGCACCTCTCGTGCGGGGACCTCTCGTTTGGGGACCTCTCGTGCAGGGGCTGCTCGCGCAGGGGCTGCAGCCGGACGCGGAGGGGCTGGGGTCTGCTCAGGGGCTGTCTGAGCTGCCTGCACCTCCCGAGTCAGCCAGGGCATCGCAAGCGCCAGGATCCCCGCCAGCGCAAAGGTCGCAACCAGAACGCCACCGATCAGCAAAAGCGGCTGAGTGAGTGAAAGCTCGGGCATCGATTCCACCTCGGGTTGAAAATAATGGCCTTAGTGCGCAATCTGCGGGCGTCGTTCGAATTTCACATGAAACACTGCCGCGACTCAGCGGTCCACCCGAATTCTACTGGAAGCCTCTCCCTCCGTCAAACCTGCCGCGCATTTTGTGGGGAGGCGGCTCCAGATTCCTCGGGAGGGCCCGAGGCTGCGCCTCACGGTCGGGCTCTGGGGACGGGCACAAGAGCCGATGGGCCAGGTTCAAGGTCAGCAGCCAGGCCATCACGGACTCGGCGCCCTGATGGACGTTGATGCCCGCGGCCTCCAGGCCATCCCGTCATCCACCGGCTTTCAGATCAGCCAGCGCGCATCCCCAATCGTTCCATCCCGAGGAACCAGCTCATATGCAACATTCCAGCATCTCCGTCCAGGTCCGATCTCCACTGGCCTGCCAGACCCAGGCCGCCGCCTCCGCCATGGCGGCCCTATCAATGAGCTGCTGGGCAAAGCGCGCCCCCTCCCCTTCCCGAGGGGACCAGCCCCCAGATGGCGCGGCGGATCCAGCAACCACGCGGACTCTGGATCCGCCTACCAGCTGCTTCGCCCATCCAGGCCGCGGGCCACGGCGAGGTAGGAAAGTCCTTGGAAATCCTCCACCCGTATTAGGAGGAGGAGTCCAGTGTTGAAGTAGGTAGCACCTGGGTTGAACACGCAGTTGGCCGGATACGGCCAATCCCCCGCCATCAAGATCGGGTTGCCCGGATTGCGATGGAACAGCTCTGGCTGCAAACCCTCCCGCGGAGAGATCGGCTTCCCACATAGCGTCGTATGCTCAACGAAAATCTCAGAAACATCAGAGGGAAGTTAGTGCCCCTGGTATAATTCGGAAAGGCTGGAGCTCCATCCTGTCGAAGGAGCACGCTGCTTTGCGCTTGCTGATCACCGGCGTCGGCGGATTCGTCGGACGGCATCTGGCCGCCGCCCTGGCCCAGGACACGGACTGGGAACTCTGGGGTTGGGCGCGACGGCCCGTTCGCGGGCTGCCCGATCGCCTACGGATGATGTCCGTGGACCTGCGGAACTCCGAGGAGGTGCAGCATGCGCTTGCCCAGGTGGCTCCGGAGGGCATCATCCATCTCGCCGCCCAGTCCGACGTGGCGGAATCCTGGCGGGATCCGTGGGGGACTTTCGAAACCAACGTGCGGGGCACACTGAATCTCCTGGACGGCCTGCGGGCATCCGGACTGCGGCCCCAAGTCCTCGTCGTAACCTCTAATGAGGTATACGGCCTTGTCCGTCCCGAGGAGCTCCCCATTCGGGAGGAGCAGCCCCTGCGACCAGCCAATCCCTACGGCGTCAGCAAAGCAGCCCAGGACGGGCTGGCCGCCGTATATGCGAGGGCCTACGCCCTGCCCATCATCCGGGCCCGCCCATTTAATCACATCGGCCCCGGGCAGGACCACCGGTTCGTGGTGCCCTCCCTCGCCCGACAGATTGCCCGGATTGAGGCCGGCCTCCAGGAACCCGTCTTGCAGGTGGGCAACCTGGAGGTCCAGCGGGATTTCACCGACGTGCGGGATGTGGTCCGGGCCTATCAGCTGCTCTTGGCACGCGGTGAGCCTGGGGAGGTTTACAACATCGGCTCTGGACGCCCCCGCTCCGTCCGGGAGGTGCTTGAAGCCCTGCTGGCTATGGCCCGGGTGGAGGTACGGATAGAGGTAGACCCTCAACGCATCCGGCCGATGGACATCCCCATCAGCGTGGCAGACACCACCCGGATCCGGGAGCGGGTCGGCTGGCAACCCCTTATTCCGTTCGAGCAATCCGTGCAGGACGTGCTGGAGGAATGGCGGGCATGCGCCCGGGAAGCCCGCTTCCGAACCTGAGCGCAGGGATCCCTGGGGGGAGGACCCCCGGCCGGGACAAAAAGATGATTCGAAAACTCTGAAGGAGGAAGAAGCACGATGGAGCGGAAGCGTGCGCTGATCACCGGCATCACCGGACAGGACGGCTCCTACCTGGCAGAGTTCCTTCTGGAGAAAGGCTACGAGGTCATCGGCATGGTGCGCCGCACCAGCACGGTCAATTTCGAACGGATCCGCCACACCCAGGACCGCATCACCTTGGTGCAGGGGGACCTGCTGGATCAATCTTCCCTGATCGACATCCTGCGGGAACACCGGCCCCACGAGGTCTACAACCTGGCTGCCCAGTCCTTCGTCCCCACCTCCTTCAAGCAACCGGTCCTGACCGGGGAGTTCACCGCCCTGGGGGTGACCCGGCTTCTGGAGGCCATCCGCCTGGTGGATCCCACCATTCGCTTCTATCAGGCCTCCAGCAGCGAGATGTTCGGGAAGGTCCGGGAGGTCCCCCAGAGCGAGAACACCCCATTCCACCCCCGCAGCCCGTATGGGGTGGCCAAGGTCTACGCCCACTGGATCACGGTGAACTACCGGGAGAGCTACGGGATGTTTGCCGTCTCGGGGATCTGTTTCAATCACGAAAGCCCGCGACGGGGGCTGGAGTTCGTCACTCGCAAGATCACCTACACGGCGGCGAAGATCAAGCTGGGCCTGGCCCACGAGCTGCGCCTGGGGAACCTGGAGGCCCGCCGGGATTGGGGATATGCCCCGGATTACGTGCGGGCAATGTGGCTGATGCTGCAACAGGACAAGCCGGAGGACTACATCATCGCCACCGGGGAGACCCACTCCGTCTGCGAGTTCGTGGAGCTGGCCTTCGATTACCTCGGGCTGGACTGGAAGAGATACGTAGTGGTGGACCCCGCGCTCTATCGCCCAGCGGACGTGGACCTTCTGGTGGGAGACGCCACCAAAGCTCGGACTCAGCTGGGCTGGGCGCCCTCAGTGACCTTCGAGCAGCTGGTGAAAATCATGGTAGACGCCGATCTGGAGCTGGTGAAACAGGAATACGGGATCCGGGAGGGCTGAGATGACCGTCATCCGCTTCGGAACCGACGGCTGGCGCGGTCGTATCGCGGACGACTACACCTTTGCCAACGTGCGCCGGTGCGCCCAGGGCTTCGCTCGCTGGCTGTTGGACACCGGACAGGCAGAAGGTGGGGTGGTGATCGGCTACGATCACCGCTTCGCCTCTGAACACTTCGCCGAGGCCTGCGCGGAAGTCTTGGCCGGCAACGGCATCCGGGTCTATCTCTGCGACCGGGCGGTGCCCACCCCGGTGATCAGCTACGGCGTGGTGGCCCGGGACGCCGCCGGAGCCATCAACATCACCGCCAGCCACAACCCCCCCACCGACAACGGCTTCAAGGTCCGCAACCGCTTCGGCGGAGCCGTCGATCCCCAAGGCCTGCGGGAGATCGAGGCCCGCATCCCCCCGGATGAGCAGGGGGTGAAGCGCATGCCCTTGGCGGAAGCCCGGGCGAAAGGCCTGGTGGAGGTCTTCGACCCGGCCCCGGCGTATATCGCGCGCCTCCAGCAGCTGGTGGACCTGGAGACCCTCCGTCAGGCAGATCTCACCATCGTGGTGGATCCGATGTGGGGGAACGGGGTCGGCTGGCTGCGGCGGCTGCTCTCCCCAGGGCGCATCCAGGTGGTGGAGATCCACGGCGAGCGCAACCCCATCTTCCCTCGGATGAAGCGCCCGGAGCCCATCCCGCCAAACCTGAACGACCTGCAGGAGAAGGTCCGGGAGCTGAACGCTGGCGCAGGGATCGCCACGGACGGCGACGCCGATCGCGTGGGCCTGGTGGACGAGCAGGGCGAGTTCGTCGATCAGCTGCGCGTCTACGGCCTCCTGGCCCTCTACCTCCTGGAAGTCCGCGGCCAGCGCGGCCCTATCGTTAAAACCCTCTCCACCACCTCCATGCTGGAGAAGCTGGGGGAGCGCTGCGGGGTGCCGGTCTATGAGACCGGCGTGGGGTTCAAGTATGTGGCCCCGAAGATGCTGGAGACGGACGCCCTGATCGGCGGGGAGGAGAGCGGGGGCTTCGCCTTCCGAGGGCACCTTCCCGAGCGGGATGGCATCCTGGCGGGTCTCTACCTGCTGGACTTGATGGTCCGGACCGGCAAACGCCCTTCGGAGCTGATCCGCTGGCTCTTCGAGCTGGTTGGCCCCCATTATTACTCCCGCATCGATGTGGAGTTCCCGCCGGAGCGCCGCGAGGAGACCCGAGGCCGCCTGGATCAGGCACAACCGGATCGCCTGGCCGGTCTACAGGTGATCCGCATCGATCGTTCCGACGGCTACAAGTTCTACTTAGAAGACGGCGGTTGGCTGCTGATCCGGTTCTCGGGGACAGAGCCGCTGCTGCGGATCTACACCGAGACCACCGCGCCGGAGCGGATGGCCGTGCTGCTCACAGAGGGCCGCCGCCTCGCAGGGTTAAGAGAGTAGGCAGGGGACGGAGGGGATGATCCTCATCGACACCCACTGCCATCTGGACGACTCGGCCTTCGACCCAGATCGGGAGGAGGTGCTGGCTCGGGCCCGGATGGCGGGCGTGGGGACCCTTATCCTCCCCGGGGTGGAACCGGAAGGCATCCCGCGCGTCCTGGCGCTGGCAGAACGCTATCGGGGGCTTTACGCGGCGGTGGGGATCCATCCCCATGTCGCCTCCACGTTTTCTCCCCAGATCCTGGCCCAGCTCCGGGCCTGGGCCCGGCACCCCCGGGTGGTGGCCATCGGGGAGATCGGCCTGGACTTCTACCGGGACCGCTCCCCCCGGCCAGTGCAGCGGGAAGCCTTTCGGGCCCAGCTGGAGCTGGCGGGCGAGCTGGGCCTGCCCGTGATCATTCATGAGCGGGAGGCCCATGAGGCGATCATGCAAGAGCTGGAGCGCTGGATCGCCGCCCGACCCGGAGCCCGAGGAGTCCTCCACGCCTTCTCCGGCGATCCCGGGATGGCCCGCATCGCCGTGGCGTGGGGGTTCTTCTTGGGGATCGGGGGGCCGCTCACCTATCCCCGGGCCGAAGGCTTATGGGCGGCCGTGCGGGCGGTCGGCCTGGACGGCCTGGTGCTGGAGACCGACGCGCCGTACTTGCCCCCACAACCCTATCGGGGCCGGCGCAACGAGCCCGCTTACCTGCGCGATGTAGCGGAAGCCCTAGCCCAGCTGCTGGGGCTGCCGGTGGCGCACATCGCCCAGCAAACCACTGCGAACGCTTGCCGGCTGTTCCGCATCCCTCAAGGGCCGGAGGGCGACCCCGTGCGATCTCTCCTCCGAGATCCATAAAAAGGAAAAAGACTCGCGCTCGTTGTAAAATGAAGGGAGGAGTTTGTTCTTCAAGGAACATTCTGAACCAGGTAGATAGGAATGCCTCCGACCGTGCATTCGGCGCAGTCCCTGACCCGCATCCAGGAGTGGCTCCAGGAAGACCTGGAGCGGGTGGAAGCCCGTATGCGGGCGATCCCTCTCACGTTCGAGCCTCTGAAAACCGCGGTAGACCATCTGCTTCGAGCGGGGGGCAAGCGCATCCGTCCCATGCTGGTTTTGCTGACCGGACGGCTCTACCGGGAAGCGGATGAGGCGATGATCGCCCTGGCCGCAGCCGTGGAGATGCTACACACCGCCACCCTGGTCCACGACGACCTGATCGACGGCTCCCTGCTCCGGCGAGGGATCCCCACCCTGAATGCCATCTGGACCCCGGCGGCGACCGTGTTGACAGGCGATTACCTGTTCGCCTACGCGGCCTTCCTGGCGGCGCAGACTGAGAACGTCCGCGTCATGGCGATCTTCGCACGCACGCTGATGACCATCTGCGAGGGGGAGCTGCGCCAGCAATTTGGGGAACGCGCGGCCATGCTGGATCGGGAGGATTATCTTCGACGGATCTACGCCAAGACCGCGGCGATGTTCGAGCTGGCCACCGAGGCCGCTGCCGTGCTAGCCCGGGCTCCAGAGCCGCAGGTGGAGGCCCTTCGACGCTACGGCGTGGATTTGGGGATGGCGTTCCAGATCATGGACGACATTCTTGACTTCACCGGCGATGCTCAGGTCCTGGGCAAGCCAGTCGGTAACGATCTGCGCCATGGCCTGATCACCCTCCCGGTGCTCCTCTATTTAGAGGAGCATCCCGCGGATCCCCTGATCCGCCGCATCCTGGCCGGAAGCGCCAGGGATGAGGCCCTCATTCACGAGGCGATTCGGCGGGTGCGGAGCTCGAGGGCAATCGCCCGAGCTCGAGCGGAGGCCGAGGCGTTTATCCGTCGCAGCCAGAGTTACCTGGAGGATCTCCTGGAGGGCCCAGCCCGGGAGGCCCTGTGGTTCCTGGGCCAACACATCTTGCGGCGGGATCATTGAGGATTCGCCTGGCCGGGAGTGCACGAAGAAAGGCAATGGACGTCTCGGTGATCGTAGTGAGCTGGAACGTGTGGGGCTGGCTGGCCCCCTGCCTGGCCTCCATCCGACAGGCCCTAGGAAGGCTGGAGGGGGAGATCATCGTAGTCGACAACCACTCAACGGATGGGACCCCGGAGCGGGTGCGCGAGGCCTTCCCCGATGTGCGGCTTCTGGTCAACGCGGTGAACCGGGGTTTCCCGGCGGCGAACAATCAGGGGATGGCGCTCGCTCGGGGCCGCTATTTCTTTTTTTTGAATCCGGACACTGTAGTCCTGGATCAGGCCATCGAGGAGCTGGTCGCCTTCGCGGACGCCCATCTGGACGCAGGAGTCATAGGCCCGCAGCTGCTCAACCCGGATGGAAGCGTTCAATCCTCCCGTCGGCGGTTCCCCACCTTCTGGACCGCGCTGTTTGAGAGCACATGGTGGCAGCCCTGGGCGCCCCGTCGCATCCTAGCGCGCTATTACGCCCTGGATCGCCCGGATCAGGAGATTCAGGAAGTGGACTGGGTCACTGGGGCGGCCATGTTGGTCCGGCGGGAGGTGGTCGAGCAGGTCGGGCCCATGGATGAAGGGTTTTTCATGTATGCCGAGGAGCTGGACTGGTGCCGGAGGATCCGGCAGGCGGGCTGGCGGGTGTTCTACTATCCACCCGCGAAAGTCATTCACTATGGAGGGCGGAGCAGCGATCAGGTGCCAGCGCGGCAGCATCTGGCCTTCCAGCGGAGCAAGATCCGGTATTTCCGAAAGCATCACGGTCCGTGGGCTGCCGCCGCCCTGCAGGCCTTCCTGATCGCCCAGTATCTATGGCAGATCGGCGTGGAGGGGAGCAAAGCCACGCTGGGGCATAAACCGGCCATGCGCCGGGAGCGCGTGCGGATTTACACGCAGGTGGTCCGAGGGTTGCTGGAACGATCCTGAGCCCCTCAAGAGGACGGGGATGGGAAGGACCGGATTCTGCAAGCCCCTTGAAGGGACATTGCGTGGAGCTCGCCCTCTGCTCTTGAGCCTCTCGCTGGGTTTCTTTGGATTAAGTCTGGCTTATCAATTGGTTACTCCCATTGGGGAGACACCGGACGAGCTCTCCCACTTCCGGGTAATCGCCCATATCGTCCGGCACCGGACTTGGCCGGTGATTCAACCAGGACAACCCACGCCGCCTCACGAAAGCACTCAGTTCCCGCTTTATTATGGGATCGCAGCCCTTGCAACTGCCTGGATTCATTACGACGATGAGGTCATCCGGGAGGAGGCCAACCCCCATCATGTAGGGGCTCCTGCTCCGCCCCCTGAGGGCTGGAACAATCGGAACTTCCTCGTTCATGATCCGCAAGAGATTGGCCTCTGGCGAGGAGAGTTCCTGGCCTTTCGAATCGCTCGACTGATCTCCACGCTGGCGGGCTTGAGCGCGGTCCTCCTGACTTATCGGCTTGCGCGTCGGGTTTTCCCGCGCTCACCCCGGGCCGCGCTTCTTGCGGCGGCGCTTCTGGTTTTCCATCCTCGCTTGATCTTCACCGCTTCGAGCGTCAGCAATGACGCAATGGCCATAGCGGGCGCAGCCCTGGCTCTCAACGCCTTTGCGGATTATGTTTTGCGACCCTCTCCTCGGAAAGCCCTGATAGCAGGGCTGGCGATGGGTATGGCGATTTTATCCAAGGCTTCGAATGTCGGATTGATCCCCATCTGGATTCTGAGCGGGGCGCTGGCCAAACCGCGACGCCCGCGCTTTGGGAGCTGGGTTCTTGAACTGACCCTTGGTTTGCTGGGAGCTGCCTTGCTGGCTGGAGGATGGATGGCGTGGAACATGGCCTTGTATCGAGACCCCCTGGCTCTTCGTGCTCATATGGAGATCATCCACTGGCAGCGACCGAATCTGCCGACACTCGCAGATTGGTGGTTTATCTTTTTACGAGCTCGCGAGACCGCTTTCTTTTCTTTTGGAGCAACGGAAGGCATCGTAGGCGAGCGATGGATCTACTGGATTGAGGATCTTTTCCTTGTCGCCACCTTATTCCAGCTTCTGAGAAAGTCATGGAAATCCCGTCTCAACCCGCAGTCGGCTTCTGAAAACCCCTCACTGATCTTTGTTTTATTTGCATGGATCTCTGTTGTTATACTTGAGTTCTTTTACTGGAATATTCATGTAGAAGCAGCGTTAGGGCGCCTTCTGTTCATTGGCCTCCCGGCTTTCTGGCTCATTGTTCTGTGGGCCTGGGAGATTCCGGGCTGGCCTGCCCGGACTGGGCATCCTTTATATGTCTGGTTGGCTTTTTCTTCTTCGCTCTGTTTAATTGGGCTCGGGGCCTATCTGTGGCCTGCGTTTCATCGTCCCCTGCGCACTGAGCAGGAGATCCCTGCTTCCTTGGAGCGTCTGGAGCGGATTTTCGAGGATCTTGACAGCGGGGAGCCACTGGTGCGTCTGATCGGCTTTCAGGCGACGCCGCGTCGTCTGATGCCCGGACAGACCGTGCATCTTCATGCTTGCTGGCAGTTGCTGCGTCCATCCGCTCGCAATTACTCTATGACCTATCAGATATGGGCCGGAGCGAACCCGTCCCGAGGAGAGCGTCTGGGGCAGGTGGATACTTATCCCGGCGGAGGATCCTGGCCGATGCGTTTCTGGCCGCCCGGAGGAGTACTCTGTGACACCTATCTAATTGCCCTGCGTCCCCCTGCGCAGCTCCCTACCGTTCTCACCCTTCTTATTGGGGTTTATGACCGCTCGCAGCCGGATCTTCTGCAGCTTCCACGCCGGGGAGGGGCAGGGATGATCCTCTTCGCCGGAGTAGGGAAGCCAGGCCCAACGGAGGAGTCTAGCTCATGGGAGGCGCGTTTCGAGCCCGGCATTCTTCTGCTACGCCATGAGGTAATTCAGGCCACTCCTGAGGAGATCCGGCTCCGCTTGATCTGGAAGGCCACATCCTCACTGCCACCCGGGCTTCATGTGTTTCTCCACCTGCTCGATCCCAATGGACGCTGGATCGCCGGAGGGGATGGACCTCCACGCATGGGAGATTATCCGACTGAGTTCTGGATGCCAGGAGATATTGTAGAAGAAGAGCGCTGGATACGTCCCCAGCCTCCATTGCTACCGGGCGAATATCGTTTGCACACGGGCTGGTATGAGCTGACCAGCGGCAGGCGGCTGAGGGCCTTCGACGCAAGCGGACATCCTATCCCGGATGACAGCGTCCCGCTGGGCCGCATTCGACTGGCATCTACGCCATAAACTGATCTCTGCCGGATCCGAAGACAGAAGACAAGCGTAAGCAATCACCCCAAAAGATCCTGCAACGCAGTTTTCAGGATGAGAGCACCAGCCATGAAGATCTGGCGAGAGCTTGGACTCCTCTCGATGAGCATAGGGCTTTTGGTCTGGTGGGAAGGAATCAGCCAACCCGGATGGCCTCGCGAGGGGGATGCGCTGCTTCATGGTTACCGGGCGCTGGAGATGGCTCGAATGTGGCAGGCAGGGGTTCTCTATCCACGCTGGGCGCCAGACCTGGCCGGAGGGGCAGGATATCCTCTTTTCGTGTTCCACGCTCCCTTGTTCCCCTGGTCTGTAGCTGCCCTGATCGTAGGGCTGGGCTTTCCTCTTGACCAAGCCATGAAGGTGGTTCTGATGGGAGCCGCCTGGGTTGGCAGCGCAGGCGCTTATTGGCTTGCCCGGAGGTGGGGGCTCAGCCAAGCGGCATCCATGGTTGCAGGCCTGGCTTTCGGCTATATGCCCTTTCAACTCCAACAGAGCAACTATCCGCAGTATGTGGCCGTGAATCTCATCCCCTGGCTTCTCATCAGCATTGACTACGCAATCCGCCAGGGTGGATTCCGGGCACGGAGCGGGCTGGCTGTGTCCACGGCTCTTCTGGGCCTCTGCCATAACTTAAGCGCTATGATGGGTTACTCGGTCGCCTTCGCCTACGCGCTTCTCGTGATCTGGAAGGAACGAGCCCCCGTTCGGCGCTGGGCGAAAGCCATGGCGGCCTTCATCATCGGTCTGGGAATGGCTCTCCCTTATCTGGGCCCATCCTTCACGGACATCGGCCTGGTTCATCTGGAGCGCGCCCGCACAGGCGTTTATGAGGCTACTCGTCACTTCCTGACCGTGCCGCGCCTCCTCTCAATGCCTCCGCTGCGAGACGAACGCTGGGGGAATCACCCTCACGTCCTGACCTTTGGTTTGCATCAGATGCTGCTTGCATTGCCATCACTAAATGGAATCCTTCCATTTCGTCGACGGGCACGAAGACCGGAGAGGCTCTGGGGCTGGATCCTCCTGCTCATCCTGACCACTCTGATGCTTCCTGTCTCCTATCCTGTATGGGCGGCTTTGCCTTTCCTGCATTACATTCAGTTTCCATGGCGATGGTTAGGACCTGCAGGACTGATTATTGCTCTTCTGATCGGCTTGTCCATTGAGGATCTGAAGCCGGGACATCGATGGCCTTGCGCCTTTGCAGCCGCCCTGATTCTGATCCTGGGGGTGCTGGGACTGATTTATGATGGAGGATCTCGCCGCGCACTGGCCAATTCAACTTTAAAGGATTTGCATCGTTATGAGCAGGAGCAGCAGTACCCTGGACTTACCGCAACCGGCGAGTTGTTCCCCCGCTGGGTGGAAGGCTGGCCGGAGACGCCTCCCGATGTCGCCGCTGCGTACGCGCGAGGGGAAGAGCCCTCCCGCCTGGATCTCAACGCTCTTCCTCCTGGAGCCCAGGCGCGACTGCTCTATAAGGGCCCGCTCGACCAAGCCTGGGAAATCTCCAGCGCCCTCTCCTTCCCAGCTCGCTTCTGGATCCTCGGCTACCCCGGCTGGCAGGTCCTCGTGAACGGGATGCCGATTTCAGCATGGGTTGAGGCTGGCACCGGATGGCTCCGGGCGGAGATGCCCGCTGGCGTCCATACTGTTCGCGTTCGATTCCAGAGCCGATGGCTCTGGCGACTTTTCGATCACGCTGCCCTTACCCTGTGGTCAGGATGGTCCGTGTGGGCAATCCTGAGAAAGGCTCAAAAGCAAAAGCGTAAGAGGGAAGAACGCCTTGCTTCGGCTGCTGACTTCGTACGCACGAATCCGGAGAGACCTCGACACTGGAGCGCCCGCGGCGCATGTATCCTGTTCCTGGCCACCATTGGCTTTCATCTCCCATACCACCTCTGGTCCATGACTCGTGTGCCGCTGGATCGACCTCCAGGAGCCGATCTTTCTGTGCGCGCGGATTTCGAGGGCCAAGTGCGACTGGCGGGTTACTCCATCGAACGGTGGACCGTCCGCCCGGGTGAGATAGTTCTCCTTACGCTGTGGTGGCGTGCCCTCAGGACCCCAGATGAGGACGTGCACGTCTATGTTCATGGCATCCCCGCTGATCGTCCCCTTCTCTCCCTCCCTCAAGCCTTCCAGAGCGACCACGTCCATCCTGGAGGCGTTCCTGCCCGACGCTGGGATCCCGAAAAACACTACCGAGACGATCACTATCTCAGGATCCCCGCAGATATCCGACCAGGGCCCTACCGCATTCGTATAGGACTCTACAGCGGACCGGAGGGACGGCGTTGGCGGACAGCAGATGATGGATCTGATGGTATAGACTTGCCCTTTGTGCTGGTAGTCTCCCGCCCCCTTCCTCCCTGCTTCTCCGCCATTTCCTTCGGAGGGGTTCTTCTTCTGGAAGGATACGAACAACCGGGTTCTCTGCGCGCTGGACAACCCTTTACGCTCTGGTTCGGATGGCGGGCTCAGAGGTCGCTACTTCAGAATTACACGTTCTTCGTGCATCTACTGAATGAAAGGGGGGAGCTGATAGCCCAACAGGACCTTCTCCAGCTCACTGCGCTGTGGCCGATGGGATCCCTGATCCCCCTCGGCGTCGATCTGCCTCCTCTTCCTCCGGGACGTTATCGAATCCGCATCGGCTGGTATCTCTGGCCCTCCATGGAGCATCTTTCCGCACCGAGCCCTACCGGAAATGCCCCTTACTGGGAAACGCCCAATGCCTTAGAAGTGAAGCCTTGAATCCCGGCCCGATAGGAGGTCTGTTGCTCGGCCGTCCCCATTCTCTAATTGGACGAGAACAGAGACCCGCCTCCCCGGGCAAGCGACCATCCTAACTGCTGGAGGATGAGCGCTCGCAGGGACGCAAGGCTTTCCTCATTGCGTCGCCGCATCTCCTCGAATTCAGCCTCCAGCTGGGCCAGGCGCTCCTCCATCCGATACCGGGCCTCCTCCAGCTCCGCCATCCGCTCCTCCAGCATCCGCAAGCGAACGGAGGAGGTCACCATCCATTGATAGAAATTCCGGATCAGATCCACCAACGCCCTCACATCCACCGACTCCGGATCCGATTCCAGACGGCGCAGAAACGCATCCAGCTCCTCCAGCCCATGATCCATCGCCATTTCCTCACACCTCCACATGTGAAATTCAGCGGTCAGGCCGGTGTGTCCCCCAGCCCTCTCAATTATAGCCACCCGGCTTCCCGGCTATGAAGGGTCCCACACCAGGAAGAGGGCGCCGACCCTTACCGAAAGTAAAATGAACAGGCCCGAAGCGACCGACTCTTAGCAAGCCTTGCTCGGAAACCATGCGGGTGATCCATTTATACAAGGACTACTTCCCGATCCTCGGGGGGATCGAGAACCACATCCGGTTCCTGGCGGAAGCCCAGGCCCGATCCGGTCTGGAGGTCATCGTCCTAGTGACCTCTCCCACGGGCCGGACCCAGGAGATCGGGGAGGGAAACCTGCGGGTGCTGAAGGCCGGGCGCTGGCTCACCGTCTCCTCTACCCCCTTAAGCCCCGTCTTCTTCCTGCACGCCCAGCGTCTTCTGCCTCGCTGCGATCTGGTGCACCTGCATCATCCTTACCCGCCAGCGGAGCTTGCCTACCTGCTGATCGGAGCGGGGATCCCTGCGATCATGACCTACCACAGCGATATTGTGCGCCAGCGCTTAGGAGGGCGGCTCTACCGACCGCTGCTCTACCGGGTGCTCTCCCAGGTCACCCGCATCCTGGTCACCAGCCCCGTCTATCTGGAGACCTCCCCTCACTTGCAAGCCTTCCGCGAAAAATGCCGCGTGGTTCCCCTGGGCATCGACCTTGCCCGCTTTCTCTCCGCTCCTCCCGATGCAACGTGGGCCCTGCGCGCCTCCTGGTGCGCGACACCACAATACCCCCACGTGCTTTTCGTGGGCCGCCTGCGGTATTACAAGGGGATTGAGACCCTGCTTCACGCCTTGAGGCGCCTGCCGGATGTGCACGCCACCATCGTGGGGACCGGACCGATGGAGCGGCGGTGGCGCGCCCTGACGCAAGATCTAGGGCTTTCCCATCGCGTGCATTTCCTCGGAGACATCCCGGACGCCCAGCTGCCCCTGCTTTATCACGCGGCGGACCTCTTTGTGTTGCCGGCCAGCGCGCGGGCGGAGGCGTTCGGGACCGTGCTGCTGGAGGCAATGGCCGCCGGCCTGCCGGTGATCACCACCGACATCGGGACGGGGACCCGCTGGGTGGTCGGCGAGGCGGGATGGGTGGTGCCTCCCCGGGATCCGGAAGCCCTGGCCACTGCCATCGGCGAGATCCTTGGGGATCCCGTCACCGCCCGGGCGCGCGGCGTGCAGGGCCGAGAGCGGGTTCGAGCGCACTTCACCCTGGAGAAGATGGTCGAGAACGTGATGGCGGTTTACCAGGAGGTCCTCCACCAGGCCCATCCCCAGAGGGCCAGCCCCAACCCGTAAAGCGGAAGCCCCCAGCCCACATTCGGCGGGATCTGGAGATGTTCGCCCCAGAGCCTCCACGCCTGCACCAGCTCCGGCCCGGTGATCCCCAGGACAGCGGGGGGCAGAGCCAGGGCCACCCGGCGGCGCCAAGGGACAGGCCAGAGAGGCAGCGATGCGACGAGGCAGGCAGCCATCAGGCCGCCGATGAAACCGCCTCGCCCTTCAATGGACCAGGGGTTCAAGAGCTCCGGGTAAGGAGGCCATGTAGCCAGCGGCCACAGGAGGGCGAGGAGCCAGAGGAACCCCCGCGGGGAGGCCCGTAACCTTCGCTCCGGACCCAGCGATAGGAGGGCAAGGCCGAGGGCAAGACCCCATAGAGGCATCCACAGACGCTCCCGGACCAGAGGCCCATAACCGGCCCGCTGGAAGAAAACCAGGAAATGGGGCAGATCGAACCCGGAGAACGTCAACCCAGCTGTTGAGCCCTCCACCCACGGAGCCCAGTAACCGGCCAGCATCAACCCCCAAGCGATCCATGCGAGAAAGCGGGCAGAAACGCTGGACGATGCGCCGGAGCGTGTCATTCACTCCCCCTCCACTGCTTGGAGATTGTGGCGATGGGCTCATGGGGTGGGCAGGAACAGCGGGAAAGGCGTTGGCGTCGGCGGAGGCGGCGGGGCGCTGGTGATCAAGCTGGTCAGGATCAGACTGATCACCGCCAGGATCGCCAGGATGATGAACAGCGTTTGTTGCCATGGGCGTGCGCGCGGACGACGAGCCATTGAGCCTCACACCCCTCGAGATATTCCACGAAGTCTTGCGGGAATTCTTGGTATAACAGGATCAGCGTCCTCGCGTTCACGCCCATTATTATAATCGAGGTTCGTTTCGGGGCTCTCAGCCAAGACATCGGATCGGTCCCTCATCTCATTCAAGCAAAGAAGGCATAGGAGATGCCGCGTCGCGGCGAAGTGTTACTGGCCATGGGAGTGTTACTTGTCCTCTGGCATATCCTGGCGGCGCTGGTCCAGGGTCCCATCCTGCCCGCCCCGTTCACGGTAGGGATCGCTCTGGTGAGGGGTTTCCAAGGAGAGCTGGGATGGCACTTCCTGGCCAGCGCCGGGCGGGTGATCATCAGCATCCTCCTCTCGATCGCCACGGCAGCTCCTCTGGGGTTGCTCTTGGGACTCAGCCCCGGGCTGCACCGGCTGGTTTCTCCTTTCTTGTATCTGCTGTATCCGATCCCCAAGGTCGTGCTGGTGCCGATCCTCATCCTCTTCTTTAGGGTCGGGGACCTGGCCAAGATTCTCCTCATCTATCTGATCCTCTTCTTTCAGTTCTTTCAGATCCTGGTGCTGGTCCGGGATGCAGCGGCGGGCCTGCGGCCGGAGTTGCTTCTCTCCGTCCGCAGCCTGGGAGCGGGTCGGCGGGCTCTTTTCTGGTTTGTTTACCTGCCCGCCTCCCTGCCGGCCATCCTCACCGCGGTGCGCCGGAGCATCGGCACCGCAGTGGCCGTGCTATATCTGAGCGAGCTCCTGGCCACCCGTTACGGGCTGGGCTACTACATTTACATCCAGGCCAGCACGTTTTTTGACTATCCGGCAATGTATGGCGGGATCGTGCTGATGAGCGGGATGGGACTGGCCCTGTATCTGATCGTGGACGCCCTGGAGCGGCGCTGGTGTCGTTGGCAGTTTGTCTCATAGACGGCATCCGGAGATGGGGGCGATGATCGGGCTGGCGCTCCTTCTGAGTTATCTTCCCATGGTGGGTTATGCACTTTTCATATGGTGGCTGGATCGGTATGAGAAGGAGCCGCTCCGGCTGGCCTCCACAGCCTTTTTATGGGGAACGCTCCCGGCCATCCTGATCGCACGGATGGCGGAAGCGGCCCTGGAGCCTCCCCTCGAGGAGGGGCTGGAGAGAGATCTGATCTCCAGCGGTCTGATCGCTCCCTTTGCCGAAGAGACCACCAAGCCTTCCATAATGGAGTGCTGACCTTCGTCAGCCATCTGAGGGATGAGGGAAGCGTCCTGGTGGGTTGCCTCACAGTTATAGCAGGAGACTGGATGGGGGCGCTGTTGGTGTTCGCCCTGGGGCTATGGGGGCTGTATCGAGAACGTCTCTGGATCACATGGTATCTTGGGAAGGAGGTCGAACGCGGAACCTTGCCTCCAGCGGTCTATCAGGAGTGTCGCTCAGCGTGGCGGCGGGGGTTCCGGCGGTGGGGCGCTCTGTTGCGAGGAGACTGGCAGGAATGGAAGCGATTGGGGGATCTATATGGAGCGGCCATCGAGCTGGCCTTCCGTCAGCATCAGCGGCTTGCGTTGGGGGAACAACGCTGGGAGAAGGAAATCGCACGCCTTCGGGAGAGGATCCGAGCCCTGACCGCTCCTTCAAGGATAGGGGATCCATAAAAAGCCGCAGGTGTCCATCA